>CAYLND010000010.1:0-47106 GCA_964384905.1 uncultured Acidobacteriota bacterium | reverse complement strand
GAGAGGTTAAGAAGTGAGCAGCGATTTCTGGCCCACCCTCTACGTGTTCGTGCTCGCGTCCTTCATCGGCCTGGGCGTCATCCGCCCGGTCTCGCGGCTGCTGCACACGCCGCTGATGTCGCTCACCAACGCCATCTCGGCGATCGCGGTCGTCGGGTCGATCATCGTCACCGGCTCCGACCATCCGCTGCGCATCCGCATCCTCGGGGCGATCGCTCTGTTCGCCTCCATGACCAACATCGTGAGCGGCTTCCTGATCACCGACCGGATGCTCAAGATGTTCAAGGGGGACGGGGGCCGTCGATGATCGACGCGCTCACCCAGCTCTCCTACGTCGTCGCGACCGCGCTGTTCGTCCTGTCCCTGCACTGGATGAACGACCCGAAGACCGCGCGTCACGGCGTGTACGGTGGAGTGGCCGCCATGCTGATCGCGGTCCTCGCGACCTGGGCGCAGCCGCACATCATCGTCCATCACCTGTGGATCGTCCTGGCGATCGCCGCCGGCTTCGCGGTGGGGTGGCCGCTGTCGCGGGTGCCGCTCACCGCGGTGCCGCAGCGGACGGCGCTGTCGCATTCCTTCGGCGGTCTGGCGGCCGGTCTGGTCGGCACGGCGGAATACTTCCTGTGGCTGACCGAGTCGCGGGCGAACCTGACCCCCTTCCGGATGACCGCCATCGTGGCCGAGATCATCCTCGGCTACCTGACGTTCACCGGCAGCCTGATGGCGGCCGGAAAGCTCCAGGAGATCCGCTGGATCCCGCAGCGGCCCGTGACCTTCCCGCTGCAGAACGTGGTCAACATCGGTCTGCTCGTCCTGGCGGCCGCGCTCGGAGCCGGTCTGGTCCTGAACCCCGCCGCCGCGTGGTCGGCCACGGTCTTCCTGGTGATCATCGGCCTGGCGCTGGTGTTCGGCGTCATGCTGATCATCCCGATCGGCGGCGCCGACATGCCGACGGTCATCTCGATCCTGAACTCGTACGCCGGTCTGTCGGCCGTGGCCATGGGCTTCGTGCTCGACAACAAGCTGCTGATCACGGCGGGCGCCCTGGACGGATCGAGCGGTCTCATCCTGTCGATCATCATGTGCAAGGCGATGAACCGGTCGTTCACCAACGTTCTGTTCGGAGCGTTCGGCAAGGTCGAGCCGGCGCGCGAGACCGGCGGCCAGAAGGTCTACAAGACCGAGACGATCGAAGGGGTCGCCCAGCTTCTCGAGCAGGCCAGCCTCGTCGTGATCATCCCCGGCTACGGGATGGCGGTGGCGCAGGCGCAGCACAAGGTGCGCGAGCTGTACGATCAGCTCAAGAAGCGCGGCATCACGGTGAAGTTCGCCATCCACCCCGTGGCGGGGCGGATGCCGGGCCACATGAACGTGCTCCTCGCCGAGGCCGACATCCCGTACACCGACCTGGTGGAGATGGACGAGATCAACCCGGACATGCCGCAGGTCGACGTCGCGCTGGTGATCGGCGCCAACGACGTCGTGAACCCGGCGGCCCGCACCGACAAGGGCAGCCCGATCTACGGCATGCCGATCATCGACGCCGACAAGGCGCGCACCGTCATCGCCGTCAAACGCAGCAAGAACCCGGGGTTCGCCGGCATCGACAACGCGCTGTATTACGCGGAGAAGACCTGGATGCTGTTCGGCGACGCCAAGGCGGTCGTCGGCGAGCTGGTCAAGCAGCTGTCGGGCGGCTCCGGCATGCATTGAGCCCGAAGGGAGACTCGTGATGGGTGAGGGCGTCTCGCCGGCCATCGCCGGGCTCGGGATCGGCCTCGCCCTGGCGAGCGCCCCGGGCCCCGTCCAGGCCGTGCTCCTGGCCGAGGCGCATCGCGGCGGCGTGGCGCGGGGATTCCGGGCGATGGCGGGCTCCATCGTGACGTTCGGCCTTCTCCTCGCGGCCGTCGCGCTGGGGCTCACGTTGACGCCGCCGGGAGGACCGATGCTGCGCGTCCTGGAGGGCGCCGGTGGGGCGTTCCTGCTCTGGCTGGCGTTCGACGGATTCCGGACGAAGCACCCGGCCGGCGGTCAGCCGCCTGCCCGCGAATCCTCGGCGCTCCCCGAATCCCTGCCGGCCGGCCGCGAATCGGCGCCGCCGGTGGTGCGCGGCGCGCTGGCGGTCCTGTTGAACCCCGGAGCCTGGATCTTCCTCGGCACGGTCGCCTCGTCGCTCCTGTCCGCGGCGGGGCGGAACGGCCTGGGAAGCGGCCTGCTCGCCGCCCTCGCTCTTCTGATCGGCTGCGCCATCGGAGACGGAGCGGTGGTGGTCTTCGGCGGCGTCGGCCTGCGCCGCGCCGACGCGCGTGTCGGTGTCTGGGTGCGGCGGACGCTCGCGACCCTGCTGGGCGTCCTGGGCCTGTGGCTCGTGCATGCCGCTGTCACGTCGTAATCGATCAGGGAGGTACGTATGCGTCGATGCTCGACCTGCCTCGTCGTCCTGCTCTTCCTGCTGCTGTGCGGGCTGTCTTCGAGCGTCCCGGCGGCCGGGAAGCGTCCGATCACCGAGCAGGACCTGTTCCGCTTCGTCTGGATCGCCGACCCGCAGATGTCGCCCGACGGCACGCGCGTGGCCTTCGTGCGGGTGCACGTGAACGAGAAGAAGACCGGGTACGAGACGGAGATCTGGACGGTCTCGACACGCGGCGAGCCGCCCCTGCGTCTGACGGGCGGCCCCCGCGACGCCCACCCGCGCTGGTCCCCGGACGGCAGCCGCCTCGTGTTCATGCGCTCGGTCGACAAGGAGGGCCAGCCGCAGCCGCCGCAGCTCTACGTGCTGCCGATGGGCGGCGGTGAGGCGTGGGCCCTCACCTCGCTGCCCGAGGGCGCCGTCGCGCCCGCCTGGTCGCCGGACGGCGCGAGCGTCGCGTTCCTGGGCCAGGCGACCGACGAAGACCTCGTCAAGGCCGACAAGAAGAAGGACGGCGCCGCGGACGACGCCGAGCACGAGAGCGACGTGCGGATCGTCACGCTGGCCACGTACCGCGAGGACAACGAGGGTTACGCCGACGCCAGGCGCCACTCGCACGTCTGGACGGTGGCGCTCCCGAAGACCGCCGGGGAGAAGGCGGTGCCGAAGCGGATCACGACCGGCCCATACGACGAAGGCCCCCCGGCGTGGTCGCGCGACGGATCGCAGATCGTGTTCACGGCGGACCGCAACCTGGAGCCCTACTACGAGCTGCCCACCTCGGCGCTCTACGCCGTGCCCGCCGCGGGCGGCGAGATCGCGCGCGTCGTGTCGATGGACGGGGTGGTCGGATCGTTCCGCCTCTCCCCCGACGGTCGGCGAGTGGCCTTCGTCGGGGAGGTGACCCGGCCGGCCCGTTCCTACGACCAGTCGCAGCTGTTCGTGGCGGACGCCGCGCCCGGCTCCCGGCCGCGCGCCGTCGCGCCCGCCCTCGATCGCGACATCGGCGCCGACATCATCGGCGACCAGCACGCGCCGCGCGGCGGCGCCGAGTCCCCGCCGTTCTGGACGGCCGACGGACGCTCGATCGTCGTCGCCATCTCCGACCATGGCACGTCCAACCTGCGGCGCTTCGACGTGCAGAGCGGGCAGTCGCAGATGGTCACGCGCGGCAACCAGGAGGTGTCGGCCTGGACCGCGACCCCGGACGGCGCGCGCATCGTGGTGCTGGTCTCGACGCCGACCGGTCTCGGCGATCTCTTTCTGGTCGGCGCCGAAGGCAGGCTCGCCCGCCTGACCGACGTCAACCGCGATCTGTTCGCCGAGCTCGACCTGAGCGAGCCGGAGGTGATCCGCTACGCCAGCTTCGACGGCCGCAGCATCGAGGCCTGGGTGCAGAAGCCGCCCGGGTTCGACTCCCGCAGGAAATACCCGCTCATCCTCGACATCCACGGCGGGCCGCACGCCGCCTACGGCTACAACTTCTTCCACGAGATGCAGGTGATGGCCGCGCGGGGCTACGTCGTCCTGTACCCGAATCCCCGCGGCAGCACCACGTACGGCGAGGAGTTCGGCAACATCATCCAGTACCGCTATCCCGGGGACGACGCGAAGGATCTGCTGGCCGGCGTCGACGAGCTGATCCGGCGCGGCGACGTCGACGAGCACCGGCTCGGCGTGACCGGCGGCAGCGGCGGCGGCGTGCTGACCAACTGGCTGATCGGGCACACCGGCCGGTTCGCCGCCGCCGTGTCGCAGCGCTCCATCGCCGACTGGTCGGCGTGGTGGTACACGGCCGATTTCACCCTGTTCAACCCGACCTGGTTCAAGGGCGCGCCCTGGGAGCAGGCGGACGATTTCCGGGCGCGCTCTCCTCTCAGCTACGTCACCGAGATCAAGACGCCGCTGATGCTGATCGAAGGCGAGGCCGACTATCGCACCCCGCCGGCCACGGGTGGAGAGGAGATGTTCCGGGCGCTGAAGTATCTGCGCCGTCCCGTGGTGATGGTCCGCTTCCCCGGCGAGTCGCACGAGCTGTCGCGCTCGGGGCAGCCGTGGCATCGCGTCGAGCGGCTGCAGCACATGCTGAACTGGTTCGACATGCATCTCCTGGGGAAGGAGCTGCACCTCTACGACGTCGGCGCGCCGCCGGCGCCGACGAAGTCGGCGGCCTCATTCGGTGCAACCGGTCCGGCCGATTCGGAGTAGTGTAATGCGTGACCGCGCACAAGGAGACGACACGATGAGCCGACCCGCAGTCCGGATGCTTCTTCTTGCACTCGCCGTCGCCGGCGCCGCCGCCTTCCGACCGGCCGCCGCGGAGTCCGCGGGGGACAAGACCTCCGACCCGCAGGCGATCCTTCTGAAATACAAGCAGGCCACGGGCGGCGACGCCTGGGACGGCGTCAAGTCGGATCACGTCAAGGCGAAGGTCACGACCGCCGGCATGGAGGGCACCGTCGAGTCCTGGGAGGACGTCCGCACCGGACGCTTCGTCGACCACCTGGTCCTGGGACCGGTGACGCAGACGCAGGGCTTCGACGGCCGGATCGTCTGGTCGCAGGACACCTCGAAGCAGGTGCGCAAGGAGGAAGGGGGCGACGAGCGCGAAGGGACCGCCAACGAGGCGTACCGGCGCAGCCTGTCTTACTGGTACCCGGACCGGCACCCCGCGAGCCTCGAGTACGGGGGACTGAAAGAGGAGGACGGTCGCCAGTTCCACGTCGTCCGGATCACGCCCAAGGACGGCCGCCCCTTCGACCTCTGGATCGACGCCGCCACCTCCCTTCCCGACCACGTCGTCGAGAAGGCGGCCATGGAGACCCGCACGACCTACCTGTCCGACTACCGCCAGGTCGACCGGGTCAAGGTGCCGTTCGCGATCCGCTCGACCAACGGCGAGACCCGTTACGACCTCCACGCCACCCTCGAGTCGATCGAGTTCAACCGGCCGGTCGAGGAGGCGCAGTTCGCCATGCCGGCCCCGCCGCCGCCCGATTACGCCTTTGCCGCCGGCAAGAGCTCGACCACCGTGCCGTTCGAGCTGGTCAACAACCACATCTACGTCCAGGCGAAGCTGAACGGACAGGGCCCGTTCCGCCTGCTGTGCGACACCGGCGGGGCCAACATCGTCACGCCGGAGCTGGCGAAGACGCTCGGCCTGAAGACCGAAGGCGCCCTGCAGGGGCGCGGTGTCGGGGAGAAATCGGAGGACGTCGCCGTGACCAAGGTCGGCACGGTCCAGGTCGGCGACGTCACCGTGAACGACCAGCTGTTCTCGGTCTATCCCCTCGGGACGTTCTCCAGCGTCGAGGGGGTCCCCTCGTCCGGTCTGATCGGCTACGAGCTGTTCAAGCGTTTCGTCGTGCGCATCGATTACGAGAAGACGCTTCTGACCTTCACCGAGCCGAAGACGTTCGCCTACGCCGGCAAGGGGACCACCGTGCCGTTCCAGTTCAACGCGCACATCCCGCAGGTCGACGGCTCGATCGACGGCCTGACGGGCAAGTTCGACATCGACACCGGCAGCCGCGCCTCGCTCGATCTCCTGGCCCCTTTCGCCGAGAAGCACCAGCTCAAGGACCGTTACGGCGTCAAGGTCGAGGGGGTGACCGGCTGGGGCGTCGGCGGCGCCGCCCGCAGCCAGGTGACGCGGGCGAAGGAGCTGCGGCTGGGGGACGTCTCCATCCCGTCCCCCGTGACCGAGCTGTCGCTCCAGACGAAGGGCGCCTTCATCGATCCGTACGTGGCGGGCAACGTCGGAGGCGGGGTGCTCAAGCGATTCAACATCACCTTCGACTACGGCCATCAGAAGATGTACTTCGAGCCGAACGCCAACTACGCGAGGCCGGACGTCTTCGATCGCTCCGGCATGTGGCTCAACAGCGCCGGATCGGTCTTCGAGGTGGTCGACGTGATCGCGGGCGGCCCGGCCGACAAGGCGGCGCTGCACGCCGGCGACCGCATCGTCGCCGTCGACGGCAAGAAGGCGGAGTCGATCACCCTGCCCGACCTGCGCGCCCGCTTCAAGAGCGAAGGCCCGGGCACGAAGATCCGGCTCAAGGTCCAGACAGGAGACGCCACGCGCGAGGTCGTCGTGACGCTCGAAGACCTGGTCTGAATCGCGCTCGATCAGCGAAGCCGGCCCCGTGGCGCGCGGAGCGCTCCAGGCCCGGGCGGGAAGGAGGGTCCGACGGCATGCCGGCTCAGGCCGGGAACGGACAGCGACCTCTGGCGCTCGTCACGGGCGCCTCCGGCGGCATCGGGGGCGCCATCGCGCGAAGGCTCGCGTCCGAGGGGTTCGATCTGGCCCTGGCCGCCCGGGGCGAGGAGCGCCTGAAGAGCACGGCGACCGCGCTGCGGGACGCCGGCTTCCCCGGGGCGCTCGCGCTGCCCTGCGACGTCGCCGATGCCGGGGCGGTCCAGAAGATGGTCGAGGACGTCGTGGCACGCTTCGGCCGCATCGACCTGCTGGTCAATTCGGCCGGCGTCAGCCGGGCCGGTTTCTTTCTCAGGACGCGGCTGGAGGACTGGAACGAGATTCTCCGGGTCAACCTCACCGGGGTGATGCTGACGACCCAGGCGGTCCTTCGCCCGATGAGACGTCAGCGCAGCGGCACGATCGTCACCATCGCATCGCTGGGGGGCCGCCAGGGCCGCGAGACGCTGTCCACCTACTGCGCCTCGAAGTTCGGGGTGGTCGGCCTGATGGACACCGTGCGCCGCGAGGTCGCGACGCTGGGGATCCGGGTCACGACGATCCTGCCGGGCGAGGTCGATACGGCGATGCACCAGGACGGGGCCGAGCAGGGCGAGCGGAGACTGCGGCCGGAGGACGTGGCCGAGACCGTCGTCTTCGCGCTCCGCCTGTCACCCCGTGCGGTCCTGCGCGAAGTCGTCCTGCACAACGCGGACTCCGAGTGAGCGGACTCGGCGGCTGACCCGCGGCCTGCGGCCCTCCACGATCCTGGGTGCCAGCCGCAGCGCCGACAGGACCCGGTGTCTGCGGAGCCTCTGGAATTGCTGCAGGCCGAGATTCTCGGCGAAGATGCGTGAGGTGTCGTTGTCCTTGTGGATGCATCCGACGATGCGCCGGATGCCTTCCTTCCTGACCTGCTCGAAGACCTTCTCCACCATCATGCCGCCGAGCGCGCCGTGGCGGAATCCCTCGGCGACCAGGACCCGGTAGAAGATCAGCTCGTCCGCCTCCACCTCCAGGGACACGTCCCACGGCGGGTGGTAGTACGTCCGATGGGTCGCGACGAGACCGCCGAGCCTGCCTTCGCGCATGGCGATGAAGAAGCGCGAGCCCTGGCGCAGCTCGGCCTCGACCCAGCGCTGCTGCTCCGGGTCGAGATGCTGTCGCCAGCGCGGCAGGTCCTCGAGCCCGACCTCGGTGATCGCGATCGCTGCGGCGCGCCGCAGGTAGCGCGGCACCCAGGATTCCAGGCTCAGATCGACGAAGATCAAATCCTCGCGCTCGTACACCGGCCGCATCACGCGCAGGAAGACCCACCCCAGGGTCGGCCAGAGGCCGTCGCGCGCGACCCGTCTCTTGAGGCGCGCGCGACGCGCGGCGGGCATCAGGGCTCCGCTCCCGGCTCCGGTGTCCGCGCTCTCGAAAGCGCCGGTCCGACCGGCCGCTCGTCTCCGGGCCCGCTCGGGCGCGGTGGCGTCGCCGCGATCCCGGCCAGCGCCGACTCGCCGCGCGCCAGGGTCATGCGCAGCACCTTGCCGATGTGATTGCGCGGCAGGCTCGCGACGACGCGGATCACCTTCGGGACGCACAAGGGCGCCAGCCGGTGGGTGCAGTATTGCCGCAGATCCGCCTCCTTGAGCTCGGCCCCCCGGGCGGGCACGACGAACGCCATCACGACCTGACCTTTCCGGTCGTCCGCGACCCCGACCACCGCCGCCTCCGCGATCTCCGGGTGCCCCAGCAGGACGTTCTCGACCTCGCGCGGATAGATCTTCACACCCGAAATCATGATCAGATCGTCCAGCCGGTCGAGGACGTAGAGGTATCCGTCCGACGAGGCGTATCCGATGTCTCCGGTGCGGAGCCAGTCTCCGTGGAAGCGCCGCCGGGTCTCGTCGGGCTCGCGGTAGTAGCCCTTCATCACGTTCGCTCCACGGCAGCAGATCTCCCCCGGCTCGCCGTCCGGCAGCGGGGCCCCGCCCGCGTCCAGGACGCGCACCTCGACCGGGGGATGCGGGACGCCGATCGAGCCGGCATGGCTGCGGATGCTGTCGGGGCCCAGAAAGCTGATCGCCCCGCAGGTTTCCGTCTGGCCGTAGCAGTTGAACAGCCTCGCCGCGGGGAAGGCGTCCTGAAGCTGGAGCACGTCGGAGGCGGACATGGGGGCGGCGCCATAGATGACGGTCTCGAGCGAGCTCAGATCGAGCTCGCGGCTTCGCCGATCTCTCAGGAACTGGGTCCACACCGAAGGATTGCAGAACAGCGCGTTGATCCGTCGCCGCGGCACCTCCTGGAACGCGGACCGCACGGTCAGACGCTCCAGCAGGACGGCGGCCCCGCCGCGGCGGTGCGTCCCCAGGACCATCGGGTGGAAACCGACGTGCGCGGTGGGCGCGACCATCATCGAGATCGTCCGCTCGTTCCACTTCCAGCAGCTGACCCAGCAATCGATCCCGGTCAGGGCCTGGGCGTGGGTCATCAGGACACCCTTCGGGCGCCCGGTCGTCCCCGAGGTAAAGAAGATCGCCGCGTCGTCGCCGGGGGACAGGCTGGAGTCACCGTCCCACTCGGCGCGGCCGGCCAGGGATCCCCACGCCGCCTCCTCCACCGCCGCTCCGTCGTCGAGCACCGCGAGGCCGGCGTCCTCGTCCGGGGTCCCGGGCTCGCGGAGCAGGAGCACGGACCGGCCGCGCCCCGCGAGCGCGACGCCCGCCGAGCGCATCGGTTCCACCAGTCGCGGGGATGCCAGGAGCACGGTCGCCTCCGTGTGGCGCAGCACGTGGTCGAGGATGCCCGCAGGCGCTTCGGGGTTGAACGGCACCGCGACGGCGCCCAGGCTGGTGACCGCGTAGTAGGCGATCACGAACCCGGGCGAGTTGCCCAGGGCGATGACGACGCGCCGATCCCGCCCGACCCCGAGCTCGGCCAGGGTGCCGGCGAGCCGGCGGACATCCCTCGCGACGTCCCGGTAGGTCAGGACGCGGTCGCGGAAATAGAGCGCGGTGCCCTGCGGCGTGCGCTCCTCCGCCTCCCGCAGGAGGTCGGGAAGCGTCAGGGCACGCCGCCCCGCACGATCGAGAGTCGTCCGTTGCACTCGGGATTACTCGGAGCTCTTGTCCCAGGCGAAAACGGGCAGCGGGTCGTTACGGTCTGACTTGCGCGCCTTCGCGCGGATGATGCGCGCCCCCGGCATGTCCACTTCGAAGATCTCGACTTCCTGGAAACCGCCCGCATGGAGCAGCGCCGCCCACTCGCTCGGCCTGGGAAGCCGCCGCTGCATGAACTGCATGTGGAAATAGGTCACCAGCGAGCTGAACTTGCGCTCCCGCTCGTTCGATTCGTAGGGAACCAGCTCCGTGAGGATCAGGTAGCCGCCGGTCTCGCTCAGGGCCTTGTGGCAGTTCCTGAACACGGCGACCGCCACATCGGTCTCCTCGGGCAGCAGATCGTGGAAGACGAACCCCGCGTGCACGATGTCCGCCCCGTCCAGGGGAGACGGGTCCTCGACGAGCGATTGCAGCGAGCGTTCGTAGATGCGGATGCGGTCCGAGAGACCGCGGGCCGCCGCGCTCATGCGCGCCAGACGGCAGACGCCCGGGTCGAGATCGATTCCGACTCCGTCGCAACCCTCGACCGCCCCGAGAGCCCCGACGATCAGCTTGGCCGTGCCGCAGCCCAGATCGATGAACCGCTTCGGCGCGATCTCGCGGATCATCCCGAGCACAGGCGGATAGAAGGCCTTCGAACCGACCCACTCGGAGAACACGGCGACCAGCCCTCCGTCCCGCGGATGGCTCTGGGGCGCCTTCGGGGCGCACAGATAGTCGCGCGTGTGCTCGATGAACGGACGGCAGGCGGACAGCCCCCACAGAACGTATCCCGAGAAGTACAGGTAGTCGTCGAACTCCTCCGATCGCGAGTATCCCTTCCCGTCGGGATCACGGACCAGAAGACCGGCCGCGACATAGGCGTGCAGGAGCGCCCGCACCTTCTGCACCGGCACGGCGATCTCGGCCGCCAGTCGCTCGGGTTCGACGGAGGTCTCGCGTCTCAGGGTCTCGATCAGCCCGAGACGCGCGCCGAGCTCGAGCAGGGACACGCACCCCGCGAGATCGGTGGCGTCGCGGAGCCTGGGTGTCGTGGTGGCGTAGGTTCCCCTGAAGACCACCCTGTTTTCGACGGTTTCGAGCTCGCGCTCCTGCACCTCGACATTCGAGCGTTCCATGGATGTAGACCTTTCAGGTGCCGGCAGAAATACCGGTCCGTGTGAATTTACTGAACCCCGAATTGTGCGCGAAGTATACGGTAAGTAGGCCGACTGTCAAGCAATTGTCAGGCCAAGTCTCACCTCGTGAAATCCGAACGCCCGGAAGGCGACGCCGTCGCGAGCGGCTGCAGCCATCGCCGGGGAGGACGCGTCTGCCATTCGAGCCACCAGGCGCGGTGCTCCGGGTCGTCCGGGAAGCTCTCGTCGGCGCGATACGGATAGCCGCTCATCGCGTGGAACGGCAGCGGCTCGACGTGCAGCGCCTCGACGCTGTTCGGATCGCGGTCCTTCGCCCAGCCGTCCAGGAAGAGCAGGAAATCGCGCCGCCATCCGTCCGGCAGGGCCGGCAGCGTCCGGGTGTCGAATCGAAGATGAAGGGCGTCCCCCGCGCCCATGACGATGTATCGATCGTCGATCGCCGTCAGGAGCGGCAGGACGTCCCCCAGACGCGTGTAGAGGCCCGGGTGCTGGTCCCAGCGCGCCTGCGGCGCCAGATGGTCCCAATCGAACGACTCGAGGCGGTGCTCGCCGAACATCTCCACTGTCTCGCTGAACCCCCTCTCCCAGAGCGTTGCCGAGGAGGCCTCGAGAGAGGTCGTCCGCAGGGGCGCGTCGTCGGCGTCGACCGCGAGGCGGATCGAGTCCCAGTACAAACGGAGGGTCGACACGATCCGCACGCGGGGGTCCCGCGGCGACAGCACCCCGGTCACATCGACGACCATGCTCGCATCCTTCCCCGCCGGCATGCCGATCGGCGGTCCCGTGTCGCGCCAGCCGCCCTGGCCGTCGGGCACCTGGAGAACCGGCGGGAGGACGCGCATGCCGGGTGTGCGGCTGGCGGCCACGTGGACGCTCGAGTCGGTCTCGTAGAACCATCCGGTGAGGATCAGGCGCAGCTTCCTGGCGGCGCGCACCGCCCGCCGATCGAACGTCAGCTCGAGCGTGTGGCGGGGCGCGAGACCCTGGAACTTTCCACCCCACGGGGGGGACGCCGCCAGGCGGCTCGTGTAGGGAACGAACGGAGCGGCGAAGTCCAGGTCGATGGCGCGCAGCGCCCGGGTCCAGTCACGCCCGTCGCTCCCCACGGCGCGCGTCGGCGCGAGCGGGGAGACGACCGTGTGGGTGTGCGGCTCGGGGAACGGTGGCGAGGTGAACCGCTCGTTCGGGTAGATCTCGGAATGGGCCGGATGATCGACCACGTCGAGGCGGACGCGATCCAGGTAGGTCAGCTCGCGAAGCTCCTCGGTCATCTGGATGTCGTAGAACCCTTCGCGCGGGGCGATCTGCTCGGCGCGGAGCAGGACATACTCATCGTGGTCGAAGGGGATGAGCTCCCCGGCGGCGATCGGAAAGCCGAGCGGCGCGACCCCGAGGGCGTCGGTCACGAACTCGTAGCGCTCTCCGTTCCAGGCGTAGATGAAGGGGCACGATCCGACGATCCCCTCCCGCTGCTCGACGACCTCCTGCGAACCCGCGGGGACGCCGACGATCGACTGCGCGACGCCGTTCGGCCAGACCACGCGCAGCCAGTCGGCCGAGGCCTGCCCGCCCAACCCGATCACCTCGGGCTCCCCCTGCCAGTCGATGCGGCGATAGGCGCGACCCGCGCGGATTTCGACCTCGGCGCCCACCCCGCGGCGGTTGTCCTTGGTCCCCAGGAGGGCGAGGCGGAAGGACTTCTGTCCCGCCGGGACGCCAGGGGCCAGCAGCACGCCGTCCCGGCCCAATCCGACGAGGTCCGGAACGAGATCCCCGTCCATGTCGGTGATCACGGGGGGAACGCCCTCGAGGAAGGGCCCCTCCGGTCCCGGCGGTGTCGAGGCCTGTCCCGGACGGCCGACTGCCTGCAGCCCGCGCACGCCGCCGCCCGAGGTCCACCAGAGGTCCACGAGGCCATCCAGGTTGGCGTCGACGAGAGCGCCGGCGTCCGGGGGAACCGCAGGTCCCCCCCTGGAATCGTCGGAGACGAATACGCCCCCCGGGGCTCCACGCAGAAATCGGACCGGCTCTCCCGTCGACCGGAGATCCGGCCGGCCGTCGCCGTCCAGATCACCGACGATCGGCCGTGTGACGAGCGCGGACGCGCCGGGAATCGCGTCCGGACGCTCACGAAAGCGTCCGCCCCTGAGGTTTTCCACGAACACCGCGCCGCCCGGGCCGCCGATGAGAAAGTCGACGTCGTGGTCGGTATCGAGGTCTTCGGTCAGGCACCAGTCGAACGGCCGGTCCTGCGGCAGACCGCTCTCCTTGCCCACGTCGGTGAACCGGCCTCCCTGCGCCACGCCGTCGTTGCGCCAGAGGGTTGCGCCGAATCGGCCCACGAGGAGGAGGTCGAGGTCGCCGTCGTGGTCGAAGTCCACCGGCACGAGATCGCTCGGCGGCGACGAGAGCTGCGGCAGCGCACCCGTCCAGGGAGCGAACCCCTTCTCGCCCGCCACGAGAAGGAGAACGCCCGAGTCGGTGACCACCCAGAGATCGAGATCCCCATCCTCGTCGAGGTCGAAGGCCCGGACGCGCGCGACCGCGTGATCGAAGATCGTCCGGGAGGTCCATGCTCCTTTCGCGTCGCGCACGAGGGTCCTGATCCCGCCGCGCCCCCACAGAAGGAGATCCGGAGGACCGACGCGCCCGGGAGCCCAGCGGCCCGCCAGGGTGAGGGCGAGCATTCCGGTGGCGCCGGGTGCTTTGGAGATCAGTTTGGGGGCGGCGAACACCGGCGGCGGGCCCACCGGCGCGGCGAGTCCTCCCGCCGGTCGCGGCGGGTCCAGCCTGCCGAAGCGGCCTCGCTCCAGGTCGGTCATGCTCGGCACGGACATCCCGGTGTCCTGGAGCTCGCTGAACTTCTTCAGGAGATCCTTGGCCTCTTCCGTCTTGTTGGTCTGGAACAGAATCCGGCTCAGACGGTAGAGGGTCGTCAGATACCAGCTGCCGCCGAAATCGAGCCCCCGCTTCAGGAGCTCCCGATAGTGCGTCTCGGCGGACGCATCCTCCAGATCCGCGAGCGTGTTCGCCAGCGCAAGGTGGGTCGGATAGTCGTCGGGTGCGAGCTCGTGGGCGCGGCGAAACTCCTGGGCGGCTTTCTTGAGATCGCCGTCGGCTCGCGCCAGGGTTCCGAGGTTGTAGTGGACGGCCGGAGAATCGGGGGAGGCCTTCAGCGCCGCGGCGAGGAGGGTGCGCGCCGGGTCCCTTTGTTTGAGGGCCAGATCCACGACCCCCGCGCGGATGAGATCCTCGGGGTCGGGTTGCGGCCGGCTCACGAGCGGCGCGAGCGCGGCGCGCGCCTCCTCCAGATGGTCCTCGGCGAAGCGCGCGGCCGCGATCTCGCGCGTCACCTGGTCCTCGATCGGGACCTCCGGCGGAGTGGACCTCGCGCTCTCCGACTTGCGTCCGCACCCGGCCGCCGCGACGACGGCGACGACGGCCACCGACATCGCGGCGATCAGTCCCTTTCCGTTCGACGGCACGCTCAGAGCCCAGGGCCTCCCGGTGTCGTGTCGGAACCACGCATCGCGGCGCGTCAGGATAGCCGAGTGCCTACGGCGACGCAAGGGAATCGAACGCCTCTGCTATAATGCGCCGCCTACACGGCGGACAATGAGCACGCGCAAGGTGACATTCATCACGGGGGGCGCGTTCGTGCTCGCCCTCGCCCTCCTGGGAGGCTGGCGCCTGGCGCGGACCTTGGGCTGGGGCGACCCCGACTCGTTGCCGCGCGGCTTCCCGATCGCCCCGCCGGCGCAGCCGATTCTTCCCATGGAGCTGCGCGAGGACTACACCGAGGAGCTGGTCCAGAGCCTTCTGACATTCTCCGAACGGCTCCGTTCCCGGAATCGGGAGGACGCCGTGGCGTGGCTCTCCTCGCGCTTCGCGGGCCAGCCGCTGAGCGCCGGCGGGGGCGAGACGATCGACCTCGGTCTGGGCGCCAGTCTGGTGCGCGAGACGATCGGATCGAGGGCCGCGGTCGACCGGACCGAGTTCGTCGACTCGATCGAGGCGCGCCTGAAGGACTGGCGGCGGATCGACGAGGTGAAGTGGGACGTCATCTCGGCGGAGTTCCAGCAGGGCCGTCCCCTGTGGGCACGGGCCGGCCTGGCGTTCTCGTTCCTCGGCTCCGGCGCCGCGGGCGAGCCCCGCTCGATCCGCGGAAGCGGCACGGCGCTCGCGGCGAAGCGTCTCGGCTCCTGGACCCTCGAGGCCTTCGAGCTCTCGTCGCTCGAGGAACGCACGCGCAGGACGCCGCTCTTCACCGAGGTGACGGCCGCATCCGGTCTCTCGTCCCAGGGCGTCCGCTGGGGCCGGTCCCCGAACAACGACTTCTCCTGGAACGGCGCCGCGGTGGCCGACGTGAACGGCGACGGTCTGTGGGACATCTTCCTGCCCAGCCGGCCGCGGAATTTCCTGTACGTCGCGCGTCCCGAGGGCGGCTACGTGGACGAGGCCGAGATCCGCGGCGTCGCGCTCCCCGCCGGCGGGACCGGCGCCGTCTTCTTCGACTACGACAACGACGGGAATCTCGATCTCGCCGTGGCCGACGACAGCCATCTGAGGCGGGACGGCTCTCTCGACGGCGGCCCTCTGCGGTTCTACCGTCACGAGGGGACGGGTGACACCTGGCGCTTCCGCGAAGTCGGTCACGACGTGGGGTTCGACGACGTGACGCACGCTTATTCGCTGGTCGCCTTCGATTACGACGGGGACGGCTACCTGGACGTGTTCGTCGCCAACTATGCTCCGGAGCGCAGCATGCCGCCCGACGCCTGGATCAACGCCCGCAACGGCACGCCGGATCTCCTGTTCCACAATCTGGGGGGCCGCCGGTTCGAGGAGGTCGCGCAGCGCGCCGGCGTCGCCGACCCGCGCTGGGGGTACGCCGCGGCGTCGGCCGATTACGATCGCGACGGTCGCCCCGATCTCTACGTCGCGAACGATTTCGGTCTGCACGCGCTCTGGCGGAACGAGGGAAACGGCCGGTTCACGGATGTCGCCGGCGACCAGGGTGTGCTCGACCGTGGGTTCGGGATGAGCGCCGCCTGGGGCGACCTGGACAACGACGGCCGTCTCGACCTCTATGTGTCGAACATGTCTTCCGTGGACGGGATGCGCATCCTGGACAGGCTGAGCGTGCGCTCTCCTTCCGTCGACGCGCTGCGGAAGATGGCGTCGGGCAACAGCATCTACCTGTTCCGGGACGGACGGTTCGAGGCGTCCCCCCCTTCGCGGGGGGGCGTCGATTGCGGCTGGGCCTGGGGCGCCCTGCCGTTCGATCTGGACCTGGACGGCCGGCTCGACATCTTCTGCACCAACGGGTACATCACCGGCCGCGCCAGTGGTGACGGCGAGAGCTTCTACTGGCAGCACGTGGTCGCGTCCTCGATGGAGGAGGCCGAGCAGGAGCCCTCGCTGGGGGCCCGCGTCGCGGTCTTCACGGAGGCTTACAAAGGCGGGCACGAGCGTCTCATCCTGGGAGAGGGCCGCTCCCTCGCCGGCCACCAGCGCGATCATCTCTGGAGGAACGCGGGTGAGGCGGGGTTCGTGGATCTTTCGGACGTGAGCGGCGCCGACTCCCCGCTCGACGGGCGCGCCGTGGTGGCCGCCGATTTCGACGACGACGGCGACGTCGACCTGTTCGTCCACGAGATGTCGGGTGAACGGCATCGTCTGTACCGGAACGACGCCGCGCCGGCCGGGGCGGGGTTCCTGAAGATCCGTCTGCGCGCCACCCGGAGCCAATGGCAGGCGATCGGGTCGGAGGTCGTGGTCCGTGGCGGGAGCGCCGGCCCCTGCTCCCAGGTCCTGCAGTGCGGCTCGGGCTACTTGAGCTGCCAGCCGCCGGAGCTCGTCTTCGGTCTGGGCGACGCCAGGACGGGCGACGTCGAGGTCTACTGGCCGGGCGCCATCCACGAGTCGTTCGGCCGCGTCCCGGCGGGGTCGAGGGTGCTGCTCGTCCAGGGAACCGGAACGCCCGTCCCCTACCCGCCGCGCCCCCATCCGCTCGAGAGGCCGTGAAGGAGCCGCGTCCCTGGGTGGTCGGCGCCCCCACGCTCTCGCCCACCTTCCTGGGGTCCCTGCTGCGGCGGGGGACCCCCGCCGAGCCGTTCGGCGCCGGCACCGTTCGGACCTACCATCAGGCGCGGTACGCCATCTGGCATGCGCTGAAGGCGCTCGGCATCCGGTCGGGCGAGAACGTGGCCTTCCCGGCCTTCCATTGCTCCACGGAGCTGGATGCCTTCGTCCACCTCGGGATCGATCTGCGCTACTACGGTGTCGATGATTCGCTCCGGGTGCGCATCGACTCGCTCGAACAGGCGATCGACGACCGCACGCGGGCGGTGTTCGTCATCCATTACTTCGGGCTGCCCCAGAGGATCGAGAGGATCGCCGAGTGGTGCAGGCGAAAGGGCGTGCGGCTGATCGAGGATTGCGCCCACACGCTCCGGGGTTTCCACGGCGACCAGCTCCTGGGAACGTTCGGCGACGTGTCGATCTTCAGCATGCGGAAGCTGCTGCCTCTGCCGGATGGCGGCGCGCTCCGGATCAACGACCCGGCCATCGCGCTGCCGGCGGAGCCCGCCTCACGACCACCGCGCCGGAGGACTCTGCTCGGCGTGAGGCGGAGCCTCTCCCGCAATCTGGAAACACAGCAGGGGCCGCTCCTGCGCGCGCTGCGCGCCCGGATCCTCAAGCCGGCCTTCCGCGCGCTCAAGAGGAGCGGCTCGCCGGGCGGCGCCGCCCCTCGGCCCGAGGACCCGTACGATTTCCTGCCCGAGAGAATCCATTGGAGCATGTCCGCCGTCTCCCGGGCCATCCTCCGCAACACCCCTCTGGACGAAGTCGCCCGCAGACGCCGAGAGAATTATCGGGCGCTCGCCGGGCGGCTCCGGCCGACCACGCACGTCCGCCCCCTCCCGCTCGATCTCCCGGAGAACGTCTGCCCGTGGATCTTCCCGGTTCTCGTGGACCGGCCGCAAGCCTTCGTGGCGCATCTTCTGGGGAGCGGGATCGAGGTCAGCGAGTTCTGGCAGCGCTTCCATCCCGCGTTTCCGAGACGCCGGTTCCCCGACGAGAGCGCCCGGAAGGAGCACCTGCTCGCTCTGCCGGTGCACCACCAGCTCGGCGAGCATCACATGCGATGGATCGCCGAGACGGTCCTGGCGTGGAACGGCTCCTAGGGCAGCACGAACCGGGAGAGCAGCCAGACCGGGAAGAGACCGAGGCCCAGCATGACGAGGAAGAGCGCGATCAGCTCGGCCAGCACGAGGCGGTCGAAGCGTCTCATCTCGCGGCGATTGGCCTGGATCTCCTCGAGCGTGTACCAGCCTCCCTCGAACGGATAGGTGCCGGCCTGCAGGCGCCCGCTCAGCTCGCGTTCGAGGCGCAGGCGCTGATCCCGGCGCATCTGCTGGCGGAACAGCTCGTCGGGTCGAGGATTCTTTTTCGATTCGGTCGCGGCGGTTCGGGTCGGCATGGCGCGCTCAGAACAGATGGAGGAGATAGTTGAACAGCACGAAATTGATCAGCACCGAGCCGGAGGCCACCACGAGACCGATCAGGACTCCCCCCACCAGCTGCAGGACCCGTTCGTAGGCGCGCAACAGCAGCGGCGGTCCGGCGGCGAGAGTGCCTTCCCGCTCGAGGCGCTGCTGCATCTCCGCGAAGCAGGCCAGTCGCTCTTCGTCCCGGATCTTTTTCTTGAGGTGCTCAGGAAAGGACGACACGTCTCACTCCCCCGCTGCCGGAGCGGGCTCCTCCGCCGGCTCGGTCAGGATCATGGCTCTCCGGACGTCGGCCAGGTACTCGAGGAAGAAGGCGTACAGGACGCCGGCGATGAGTCCGAGGACCCCGGAAATGGCGATATTCAGCCACAGGACGGGGAAGGCGGGCGTGCTGGGCGGCGTCGCGACCTCGGAGACCACGGCGCTCTGGAACTGCCACGCCAGCTGGCTTCCGACCTCCTCTTCCTTGTCGAGCAGCGTCTGGTAGGTGGCCTCGTGCCGGTGGATGGCGTTGTCCATCTCGTCGAAGGTCCGCTCGCGATCCGGCAGCTCGCGGATGGCGCGGGTGATGCTCTCGATCGACTGCCTGAGCGCCGGGATCCTGGCCCGCAGAACGTCGCTGTCGACGTACGCCGCCGCCAGATCGTGACGGAGCTTCTCGGACAGCGAGTCGGCGGACTTGGTCTGGCTCTTCAGGACCCGTTGGATTTCCTGCTCCATCGCGGCCTTGGCCAGGTCGCGCTGGGCCCGCACGGCGACCGCCTGGGGGTGCTCGGCGGTGAGATCCGTGCCGAACCCGGCCAGCTGGATCTCGAAATCCGAAATCTGTCCCCGCAGCTTCTCAATCAACGGGTTCGATGTCACCACTTCGGTCGGAAGGTACGTCTTCGCCTCGGCCTCGACCTGTCCCTTGAGACTCTTCAGTCTCTCCTCGGCCTGAGTGAGGTCCACCTGCGCGCTGTTCAGGTCGGAGACCAGCGTGCTCTTCTGCGTCGTCAGCTTCTCCGTCTCCATCGGGACCGAGAGAACCTTGGTCTTCTTCTCGTACTCCGCCTTCTGCTCCTTGGCCTGAGCGAGGGCCTCCGAGATCTTCTGGATCTGGGCCTCCAGAGTTCTCCGGGTCTCCTGGAAGCGGCTGAGCAGGAAGGACCTCTGGAGCTCGTTGAATTGCCGCGGGTAGGCGTTGGCGACGTCCGCCGCCAGCTTCGGGTCCCGGTCGCGGGCGTAGATCTCGATATAGAAGTACTTGTTGGTGACGAAATCGACGTCCACCTTCAGCCGGTCGGGGGTCTTCGAAGGGAACTCGGTGGAGATTCTCTGGGTGATGTCGTGGCTCTGGAGCATCCCGATATGCAGCGCGGCGACGTCCTCGTCGGGCGTGGGGAACACCGGGGCGGACGTCAGCCCCGCGCTGTTCTCGTTGTATCTGAACGAGACCCGCACGTCCGACGAGGGAACGAACATGACGCTGCGCGCCTCATATTCCTTCGGCAGGATCAGACTGATCAGGATGGCGAAGCCGACGGACGAAAGAACGGTGAGACCGATGAGGCGCGAGCGCCTGTGCAGGATCAACCAGTAGTGGAGGAGGGGGCGGTCTTGCATCGTCGTCTCAGGCGGCTCCGCCGGCCGGAATCACGTCGCGAGCGGCCCGACCTTCCCGCAGACGCAGCATGAAGGTCATGATCGCCCCGTCCAGGATCCCGAGGTAGACCCAGGTGTTCGAGTGATCGAAGTTCGGCTCCGCGAGCCCGCTGACCATGAGCGCGATGAGCCCCAGGAGGAGGACGCGGATCAGGAGCTTCTCGTTCATGTCGGGGATGTAGGTGTTCAGGTACAGGAGCCTGATGAGAGCGTAGAGAAGGATGGCGAGGAAACAGAATCCTCCCAGGACGCCGATCTCGGACGCGGCCTGGAAGTAGGCATTGTGCACCGGCAACCTCCGGAAGTTCTTGGTGAAATTCTCGAAGTTTCTCAAGCCGACCCCGATCAGGGGGCTTCTGTGCAGCTCCTCGAGCGCCAGGGTCAGAAGGTACCACCTCTGCCCCTCCCCCTTGAACAGACCCGAGTGCTGAAGATAGTTCCTGTAGAGCCACTGGAACAGGCCGCTGACGTAACAAAGGACCGCCGACCCCGTCAGGATCGCGGTGAAATGGATCGAGCGGGAGGGCCAGCGGAAATAGGGGAAGAGCAGGATTTCGAGAAACATGGCGATCCAGCCGGTGACGCTCAGCGTGAGCGTGATCCCGGTGCAGACGATGAGGACACCCAGAAGCCCGAGCCATGTCCGGCGCGGCGTCGTGCCGGGGAGGAAGGTGACGAAGAGCAGGACCGGCAGGACGACCACCAGGAAGGAGGAAAGATGTTGCGGCCTGGGCGAGAACCCCGAGGCGCGCAGCATCTCCCCCCACGGGGTGTTCTTGAAGTACTGCGTCTTGTCGATGACACAGGTGAGGAGGATGTTGGTCGTCATGTAAAGGCCGACCTGCGCGATGCCCGCCAGCGCCGCGAACACGCCCACCCCGATCATCACCCGGATCGCCGAGCGGACCAGGGCGATGGTGCGGACGAACTGGGACAGGAGGAAGAACGCCACGACCTTCACGAGCAGCGCCAGAAGCGCGTGGATGAAGACCCCCAGCGGCTCGTTGATCGCCGAGAGGAAGGCGAACGCGACGACGCCCAGGATCAACATCAGCGTGACGTTGGCCCGGATCGGATACTGCGTCCCGACGAGGGTCGCGGCCAGCCAGAGGGGCAGGAGCGGCGCCAGGGTCATCTCCATGGCGTCGATCTTGCCCAGGCTGAGACCGACGAGCTGGGACGTGAGGACGATCGGCATGATGAACAGCCAGACATCCTGGTGCTCCCAGATGGTTCTCGCCCGAATCGCCGCCAGCCACGCCAGGAATCCCAGGAACGCGACGCAGGCCGTCAGCAGGAAGGGATACTTCTCGAGATAGCTGATATTGATGAGATGGGAGAGGAGCGGGTCGGTGCAGACGAGAGCCGCCAGGATCAGTCCGAGGACGAGGCCGCCCCAGACGGACACCCTGTTCATGTCCACGGGGTTCCAGCGGTCCCGCATGCGCCAGAGGGCGTCCTCCGACCCCGCACCGACCGGTCCCGTTGGCCTCATTCGATATAACCCAGCGCCCTGAGTCTCGACTCGATGAGCTCGGCCTCTTCCTCGGTGTAGGTCACCTCGGACGCCGGGGACCCCGGACCCGACGGGGCGCCGGAGCGGCGCACGGGATGCGACGCGCGGTAATCGCGGTCGATCATCTCTTCGAGAACGCGGCCGTCCATGTCGACCGGAACCGGCGCCCCCGCCAGGTAGAGGATCGTCGGGGCGAGATCGATGAGCGAGGGCCTGCGAACCTGCGCGCGCGGGAGCACGCCGCTGCCGCAGGCCATGAGGATCCCCTCGTTCCTGTGGTAGCCCGATTTCAGTCCCGTCCGTTGCGTCCCGTCCAGGGCGAAGATCGGCTCGCCGGGACCGGTGCTCCTTCGATTGACGTAGGAGTAGCCGTCGTCGAGGCTCCACTCGATGGTCAGATCGGGCGCCTGGGACGTGTAGGGGCCCTGATAGATCTCCTCGCGTCGGTACACCCGTTTCACCACCTTGCGGCCGCTGTCGGGATCCGACCATTCACCCAGACGGCGGACGACGTCGTCGCACAACCTGGCCGACGCCGCCGGATCCACCACGCCCATCGGCTCTCTCCCCCGGACGTTCAGCCAGAGACACGGGTAGGATCCCTCTTCGGAGTAGACCTGCGTCCGCCTCCAGTCGAGATGGGAGAAGCGCAGCCAGGACTCCATCCGCGACGCGATGCGCGTGTTGCGGATGAGGAGTTTCTTGATCGGCACCGGGGTGACCTTCAACCCGAGCGATTTGCAGGAGGTCAGCGCCTTCCTGGCGAGTCCCCGGTGCCATCCGGCCCCGCCCCAGCCGCTCTCGCCGGTCGCCCTGTATTGGAGGAGCCCCTGACGCTGCAGCCAGCGATTGAGCGAGATCCCCTTCGTGCCGTTGCCCCCGTGCCCGTGGTCGGACATCACCAGGAGCGTCGTGTCCTTCCCCAGGCAGGCCATGAACTCTCCGAGGATCGCGTCGGCGCTCTGGTAGATCGACGTGATCGCCCCCGCCAGAGCGGGGACGCGATGCGCCGGATCGCGCAACGGGGAGCCGGGATCGTGGTCGCGCCAGAAATGGTGGGCGACCGCGTCGGTCTCCCCCAGGACGAGGACGAAGCAGTCCCAGGGCTCGGTCCTGTACAGGTGCAGAGCGGCGCGTGCCTTTCTCGACATCGTGTCGTGAAGGCCGGCCAGAAGCGCCTCACCCTTGAGGGCCTCGAGATTCGCGGAAATGGGGTACTCGCCCACGACCTGTCTGAGCGTGGCCCTCACCTCGGGCGGGTGGATGGCGGACGCATCGGCGACGCCTCCGATGCCGGGTGCGTCGAAGCCGCTGATCACCACGCCGTTCAACGGGTCCGGCGGATAGGTGAGCGGAACGGACAGCAGCGCCACCCTGCGCCCCTCGACCGACAGGATGCGTGCGAACGAATCCGCCTTCCGCCAGGTGGCGTTGATGAACTGGCTCTCGTAGCTGTTCGGACGGCGGGCCATGAAGTCGTAGATGCCGTGCTTCCCCGGGTTCTTCCCGGTCAGAAACGACGACCAGGCGGGAAAGGACATGGCGGGCACGGTCGATCCGAGCTCCTGGCAGCAGCCTTCGTCGAGGAGCCTCGAAAGATTCGGCAGCTTCCCTTCGCGCGCCAGCGGCTTGATGATGTCGAACGTCGCCCCGTCCAGGCCGAGCACGAGCACCCTAGACATCGTCCCCCACACCTCCCTGTCGCGCCACGGACCCGTCCGCGAGGGCCCGCTTGGAGCGACGGTAATTCATGGCGCGGGCGCGACCGACCGCGATCAGGGCCGCGGCCGTGCCCGCCGTGAGGGCGGTCGCTCGCACCCAGAGCAGGGGGACCGAAACGAGCGCGACCGGCATGTCCCTTCGCAGCGCACGCAGCGTGAACCGCGCCATGGTGGCGGTCGAGAGGGCGGCGCAGAGGCCGGCCGCGAGGAATCCGCCGGAGCGGACGAGACCCGCGAGACTGCAGAGCACGACCAGGTAGACGCTCAGCACCTGGAACTTGAGACTCGGAGGAGTGTACGAGTCCGAGACGGCCTTGCCCGGGTACTTCTTGTAGACGACGGCCCTCCAGTAGCCCCGCCAGAACTTGATCAGGAAGTAGCTCCTGACCGTCTCGGGATGCTCATGGTACACGACGGCGCGCCGATTGAAGACCATCTTTCCGCCGCTGTGCGATATCCGGTAGGCCAGCTCGACGTCTTCGTTCATGATGAGATCGGCGCGGAATCCGCCGATGTCGAGAAAGTAGAGGCGCCGGAAACCGACCGAGTAGGAGGCCAGGAAATCGACACGGCGGCTGGACCGCAGTCTGCGGTAGCGGTGCTCGAACTCGATCTGGACGTAGCGTGCGACCAGCCCGCGCTGACGCGTCCTGTACGCTCCCTTCACCGCCACGACCTCGGGGTCCTCGAACGGGCTCAGCATCTCCTTCAGCCAATCGGGGTCCGCGACGCAGTCGGCATCGATGAACAGGATGATCTCCCCGCGCGCGTTGGCGGCCCCGGTGTTCCTCGCGGCCGCGGGACCCTGGTTGGCCTGGCGGACGACGCGCACGCCGGCCCGATCGAGGTCATCGACCCCGCCGTCGGTCGATCCGTCGTCGACCACGATGATCTCGAGCTCGGGCCGGACCGACTGCGCCTGCAGGGCGGCGAGGCAGCGATCCAGCCGTGGCCTCTCGTTGTGGACCGGAATGATGATCGAGATCATCGCGTCGCCTCGGCGGCGCGCAGGGATTCGTAGACGCCGAGCATCTCCCGCGCCGCCCGCGACCAGGAGAACTCGCGTGCCCGGGCCAGCCCCTTGCGGCTCAGACTCTCCCTCAGGACGCCGTCGCGAACGACCCGCGCCATGGCCTCGCTCAGGGCGCCTTCGTCGCCCGGCGGCACGAGGACGGCGGCGCCGCCAGCCACTTCGGGCAGCGACCCGGCGTTCGAAGCGATCACCGGGACGCCGTACACCATGGCCTCCAGCATGACCAGACCGAACCCTTCCACCAGGGAGGGGAACACGAGGGCCTTCGCCATCGTGAAGAGACCGGGAAGGTCCTCGTCGGGAACGTATCCGAGGTGTCGCACCGCCTCGCTGAGACCCAGGTCGTCGATGGTCTTGATGACGGTGTCGTAGGCGTTCCCCGTCTTCCCCGCCAGAATCAGGTCGCATCCGCGAAGCGCGTCGCGGTTGCGCGCAAAGGCGCGCACGAGCCCTTCGACGTTCTTCGTCCTCTCGATTTGACCGACGTACAGCAGGTAGTCTCCCCGGAGGCCGTATTTGCTCCGGATCGCCGCGGCGCTCGCGCCGGCGGGGTGGCTCGCCGTGACCCCCTCGAGCACGACCGTGATCCTGTCCGGCCGCACGCCGAGGAAGTGCACCATCTCCTTCTTCGTGAAGTCCGAGACCGCGACGATGCGTCCCGCCGCCCGGGCCGTCGCCCGCGCGGCGATGCGCCGGACGCGGGCGCGAAAGGCGTTGAATTTCTCGGGGAAGGTGAATTCCGCCACGTCATGGAACGTGACCACGACGCGGTGTCCCAGTCCGACCGTGAAAATCGTGTTCGGGAGATGGACGACGTCGGGGCGGTGGCGGCGCACCAGCAGAGGAAAGACCGCCGCCTGCCAGGGCAGCCTCAGGTAGGGGGAACGGGGCGCCTTCATCCTGATGCACTGAATGTTCCGCGCCCGCAGCGTCTCCGGATACCACTCCTGCCAGGGGGCGTGGAAGAGGAGGAAGGTGTGCTCCGGCCCCGAATCGGCGAGAGCCTTCACCAGCTCCGTGGTGTAGCGGTCCGGTCCGCGCAGGCGGTCGTTGTCGTTGATCGCGTTGATCGCGATTCTCACGGGGCACCTCCCGCCTGCAGCGCCCCCAGGGCCCCCCGGATCAGCCGCTCCTCTTTTTCCAGCAGCACGCTCCAGTCGAGGTTTTCGCTGTGAGCCACGGCATTTCTCGAATACTCCCGGTACACGTCGGCATCGCCGAGGAGAGCCTTCGCGGCGGCGGCGAACGACACGGCGTCGTAGTCCGCCGCGATCCCGCAGCGGCCTTCGTTGAGAATCGTCTCGGTCTCGCTTCCCTTGGTCCCGATCACGGGGAGACCGGCGGCGATGTACTCGAACACCTTGAGCGGGACGGCGTAACGTCTCAGATCCATCGGGACGAAGAACGCCAGACCGACGTCCGCGTCCCTGAAGGCGGCGGGCAGCGAGTCGTTCGATCGGGGACCCAGGAATTCGACGCGGTCGCGCACGCCGCGCTGCTCCGCGAGCGCCTCGAGCTGGCTCAGATACGACGCGATGCCGCCTCCGATGATCGTCAGCCTGACCCCCGGAATCGTCCGGGCGATCTCGGGAAGCGCGGCGATGACCATGTCGAGACCGCTCCAATAGGTGACGTTGCCGGTGTAGACGAGCGTCGGCGGATGCGCGGACCTCTCCCGGGAGGAACGGAAGGCCTTCACGTTCACCCCGTTGGAGACGATCGAGACGTCCCGGCCGCAGGCGCGCCGTCGGAGCTGGGCGAGACCCCGCCCCACCGACACGACCAGATCGGCACGCTTCATCAGGTAGGTCTCCAGCCTGGCGAGCAGGCGCTGGCGAAAGCGCGGCACCACGAACCCCGGCTCGTAGTCGACGTCCTCGTAGACAAAACACCGGACCCGTCCCAGGACTTTCAGGAGGTAGGCGACGAGGCCGGCGCTGGGACCGATGGCCACACAGACGTCGAACCGGCCGCCCGCGCGCAGAAGACACGGAAGGAGGAACGAGGGGACGAAGAGCACGTCCTTGACGACGGCGAAGGACGTCACGATCGAGAGCAACCGGATGCGCCAGCGCTTTGGACCGCCCTCGCTCGGCACGGGTCGTGCCTTGGTCATGTCGCGGCTGAGACCCGGATAGTGGTTGAGCAGAGGATTGACGTCCAGATAGCGGACTCCGTCCCGGACGAAGCGCCTGCAGGAGGGGAGGAGCATGTCCTTGAGCATCCGCAAGGGCGGTCCGGGCGCGAGCTTCCGCTTGTAAGCGACGACCGTTTCCCGGAATTTTCCCGAGAAGTACGGGATCAGGTGATGGTCGCGATTGTTCGGCTGCTTGTCGATGTCGATCACCGTCACGATGAGAAGACGATTCATGACCTCGCCACCCGTCCGCGAAGCGCGTCGCCATAGGCCGAGAGGACGGCGGTGATGTGCCGCTCGCGCGTGAATTCCGTCCGGACGATGGCCGCGCCGTTGCACCCGAGGCGGTCGGCGAGCGTCTCCGACTCGAGGACGCGCTGGACGCGATTCCCCAGGCCCGCGATGTCGTCGGGCTCCGCCAGAAAGCCGTTGACCCCGTCGCGCAGCCACTCGGTGACGCCGCTCACGCGAAAGGCGACCACCGGTCTCGAGAACGCCAGCGATTCGAGACCGACGAGGCCGAAGTTCTCGGGGATCACCGACGGGACGACGACCACCCGGCAGCGGCGATAGTATGGATCAAGGTCCTCGTAGGGGACCGGCCCGCGAAACGTGATCCGCCCGTCGAGCCCGAGCGCATCGACGAGGCGCCGCGTCGCCGCCTCCTCCGGCCCCTGCCCCACGATCTCGGCGACCCACCCGCTGCCGCGGATCGAGTCCAGCATCCGGATGAAGGACGTGATCCCTTTCTCCTCGCTCAGCCGGCCGACGAAGAGAATCATGGGAGGGCCGGCGTGGGCGCTCGCGGATCCCCCCTGGTCAGCGCGCCGGGCGCCCGGAGCCCTGTCCGTGAAGAGCGGCACGTATCGCACTTTTCCCGGATCGAACCGTCGGGCGAGCAGCTCGTTCCGGAAGTAGGAGTTCGCCACCAGGATGAAGTCCAGCCGGCGATACTCCCGCGCCAGAAGGCGTCTCAACGGCCAGGCCGACGCCTGCTTGAACCGGGACCAGCGCGTCGCGGCAGGACCGCGGGTGAACCGGTGGATCAGCCGCCGGGTCCGCCTGGTCGCCGGTCCGTCCTGGGGCACCTGAAGACCCCAGCAATAGAGGGGGTGGATGTCATGCAGCGTCAGAACCGTGGGCAGCAGCCGGGACAACCGGCGCATCGCGGCCGGTCCCATCGTGGTGAAGATCGAGTGCAGGTGGACCACATCGGGACGCTCCGCTCGAATCACCTCGTTGAGGCCGTCGAACGCCGCCGCCGAACTGACGGGCCCGACGGAGCTCCTGACGAGATACTCCCCGTCCTCCCGAGGCACGCCCTGCACGCCCCTCTGCAGCCTGACGACGGCGCTCTCGTGCCCTTCCTGCCGCAGCGCCGCGAGCAGCTCCCGCAGATACGTGCGGACCCCGCCGGCGGACCGCTGTTTGTCATGCACGTGCAGGATCTTCATTTCGCGAGTGTGCGCTCCGCCGCGACGTCCGGACAGCGGGCCGCGTCGATCCCGGCCGGCTTCGTCCGGGACGTCGCCGGCCACGCGGCGAGATAATCGTGCAGCCGCCGATAGCTGGCCAGATCGGTCCGATAGAAGGCCTCCGCGTGTCCCTTCCCTTTCAAGTGCTCGATCGAGCGGTAGGCGCCCAACCCCAGGATGCAGTTGAGATAATCGACATGCCTCAGCTGGCTCTGGAACTGCTCGATCGCCAGGCGCTTCGCCGGCAGAACCGCCTCGATGTCCACCAGGATGTTCGCGAGCAGTGGGCTCCAGACCTCGTACCCGCAGCACGTCAGGGCGTCGAGCTCGCCCCCGCAGGATCGAGCCGACTCGAGGAACACGCTGCCCGTCTCCCAGTGATCCCGGTGTCGTTCGGTGAGGAACGGCAGGTAGACCAGATCGGGCCGCGTGGTTCTGAGGACGCCCGCCAGGGAGGCGACAACCTGAGGACTCACCGAGAGCTCCGCATCCGGCTGGTCCAGAAAGACGAGAGACCCGATCCCGATGATCTCGGCGGCACGACGCGATTCCTGCTTGCGGGTCTCGACCAGCCGCCGCTCCCGCTCGCGGCGCTCGGACTCCGGCAGGCGGGTGGCGTTCAGCTCCGGATCCCCGTGCCGACCGTCCGTCATGAAGGCGACGGTCACGCTCGCCCCGTCCAGGACGTGCTTGCGCAGGGTCCCCCCGCAACCGAGAATCTCGTCGTCCATGTGGGGAGCCAGAACCAGGATGCGCCGGCCCTCGGGGAGATCCACGAGACGGGGTTGTCGATAGGTCTCGGTCAGGAGCTGGGACAGCGTCAGGGAATTCCCGACATGATCCGCGGCGAGCCTGTAGTGCGCCGAATTCACGAGTCTCCTGATCCATTCCATCATCATGACGACTCCCGGGCGCCGGGGACCGGCTAGTAATGCGTGACCGTCCCCACGGTCTTGATGCGCCGGACGGCCAGGTGCACCAGGTAGAGACCGATCGGGATGAAGACGGCGGCGAAGAGGAGGAGAGCGCCGATCTCCGGGAGCAGCTGGGTCACGCCGTCGCCGTCCAGCAGCGCCCGGCGCATGGCCGTGAGCGCGTGGGTGAGCGGAATGTACGCCGACAGCTTCACGAGCCAGGGCGGGAGGACCTCCGAGGGGAAGGCGACGCCCCCGAGAAAGCTGAACACCCCGCCGATCAGGTAGTTCACCGGGACTCCTCGCTTGAAGACCAGGGTCACGCTCGAAACGATGATTCCGATCGAGGAGAAGCAGACGATCGACAGGACCATGATGACGACGGCGGCCAGCGGATTGGCGTTGCCGATGTCCAATCCGAAGAGGAAGGTGCCGAACACGAGATAGAGAAGAAAGCGCAGCGAGGTGAACAGGGAGGGCCACAGGGACGACGAGATGAGCAGCGTCGAGAAGCGGCACGGCGAGAGCAGGAGAATCTCGAGCGTGCCCATCAGCTGGCTCTCCTGGATGCTGTTCGTGAACGACGCGAGACTGACCGTGAGGTAGTCGGTGAACGCGACACCGATGATGAGGAACGCGAAGTAATTCCCCTTGTAAGGCCGCAAGGCCGGTGTCGACACCCCTTTGAAGACATCGCCGACGAAGTAGAAGATGGCGGCCCAGAAAACGACCCCCATGATCTGGCTCAGGAAGAGGGCCTTGTAGCTGATTGTCAGCAGGTAATCCCGCTTCGTGAACGCCCAGGCGATCCGCAGCCAGCGCCGGATCATGATGGAGCCGAGCCTTCCCGACCCGCATGCATCAGGTCCCTCACCATCTCGTCGAAGTCCGCCATGTCCCTGGCGCATCGGACGATCTCGCAGCCGTTCCGTCCAAGGAACTTCAGCGCATCGGACAGCGCGGGCCGGCTCGTGTCGAGCCGCAGGGACAGCTCGTACTCCCCGTTCTTGACGGCGTGGGACGTGCAGGCCTCGACCCCCTGGATCGCCCGCAGGCCGGACAGCTCGGCTCCATCGATGCCGCGCACCAGGATCCGGTAGGTGCAGTGCCTGGCGGTCGCGGTCTCGGTCTCCTCGGGCGTTCCGGTGTAGATGATCCGGCCGTGGTTGATGATCGCGATGCGATCGCACACCTCCTCGGCCTCGTTGGGGATGTTCGTGCAGAAGATGATCGTCCCTTTCAGCGTCCCCGCGATGCGATCCCGCAGGAGCGACAGGAAGCTGTGCCGGGCGACCGGGTCCAGGCCCTTGGTGGGCTCGTCCATGACCAGAAGCCGCGGACTGCTGAGAAGACCCCTGGCAATCGCCAGCTTCTGCTTCATGCCCGTCGAGTACTCGTTGAACCGGCGGTCGAGGTAGTCCCCGAGATCGAGCATCTCCACGACCTCGTCGATCCTGCGGTCGACCAGGGGCCGGTCCAGACCGTAGACCGAGGCGAAGAACTCCAGGTTCTGGCGGCCGGTCAGCCTCCAGTAGAAGCTTCTCTCGTCGCTGGTCACGAGACCGACGTCCTTTCGGACCGCCGCCGATTCGCGCACCACGTCGTGGCCGAACACTCGCGCCTCGCCGCTCGTCGGCAGAAGGAGCGAGCAGATCATCTTGATGAAGGTGGTCTTGCCGGCGCCGTTCGGACCGAGGATCCCGAAGATCGTCCCCGCCTCGATCCGAAGGGACAGCCGATCGACCGCCACGGTGCGGGGCGCAGGCCTGTGCGTCAGGATGGATTTCCATCCCCCCTGGTGGCTGAAGATCTTGGTGAGGTTGACGGCCTCGATGGCGCTCATCTGCTGCTGCCCACGGCCCCGCCGTGGCGGCGGCGCACGATGCGGAAGACCGGCACTCTAAGGAGACGCCACGCGCGCGCCGGTTCCTGGAATGGGCTCGCTCGAAGTCCGTATGTTGCTGGGGATCCGACCCGGTACGGCCGTCATGGCGGCGTGATCACGATGACCGACCTCGAGGAACTCTTCCCGTGGAGAGCGTCCTGGACCTGCGGGTAGACGGCGATTCCCTGCTCGAAGTAGACGATCGGCCGGATGATGCGCTCGATCCGTACGAAAAATCTCTCGACGCTGGCGAACGACGTCGCCGGGACGTACATCAGATCACCGCTCATCAGCTGGGCGTTCTGCTGCCAGTCGCCGCCGCGGAAAAGCTGCTTGAAGTCCAGCTTTCTCAGCTCCGGGTTGGAGAGATCCCCACGGACCAGCAGCACGCTGCGCTGCTTCGCGTCCCGCGTGAACCCGCCCGCCCGTGAGATCGCCTCGACGGCCGAGGTGGGCGTATCGAACTGGTAGACCCCCGGCGTGTTCACTTCACCGAGCACGAAGATCTTGCGGTTCGGCGAACCGGTGATCTCCACGCTCACCTGCGGGTCGATGAAGAATTTCGACAGGCGCTGGGTCAGTTCGGAGCGCAGCTGGCGCAGACCCATCCCCCGGGTGTCGACGTTGCCGACCAGCGGGAAGAAGAAGGTGTGATCCGGCTGGATCTGCGTCTTCCGGTTCAGATCGTCGTGCCGGTAGACGGTGATTTCGACGGCGTCGCCCGGTCCGAGAATGAATTCCGAGATCGTGGGCGCCGGGATGGGCGCCGCGGCGGGGGTCTCGGTCTCCGGGGCGGGCGTGCCCTGGGGTTCGTCGGCCGCCGGCGTCGGCGCGCCGGGAGCCCAGGCCAGCCACAGGCAGCAGGCGAGCAGGAGCCGTCTTCGCCCCGTCGTGACCGGTCCGCGGGTCATCGCGCTCTCAGTAGCCACCAATTCTCCCGAAGGCCCAGAAGATCGTCTTCATCAGGATCATCAGATCCCGCCGGATCGAATGCGTGCGCACATACGACACATCCTTGAGTATCCAGTCGTGGAACGAGGAGTGATTGCGCCCGCCGATCTGCCAGGGACCGGTGATCCCGGGCTTGACGCTGAGCCGCAGGTCCCTCCAGCTCGGGCTGTAGCGCATCTCCTCCATGACCAGCGGCCTGGGTCCGACCAGGCTCATGTCGCCCACCAGGACGTTCCAGAGCTGCGGAAGCTCGTCGAGACTGAGCTTGCGCAAGAACCGACCGATCCGGGTGACTCTCGGGTCCTTGAAGACCTTGAACACGGGTCCGTCGACGTCCTTGCTCACGGTGAGCTGATCCTGCAGCTTCTCGGCGCCGACGACCATGGTGCGGAACTTCAGCATCCGGAAAGGTCGGCCTCCCTCGCCACAGCGCTTCTGGGAGAAGAGGACGGGACCCGGGGAATCCAGCCTGATGGCGACCGCGATCGCCACGAACAGCGGCGAAAGCAGCACGAGACCCTGAAGAGCCGCGAGGAAGTCGATCGCCCGTTTGAGCATCGCCCCGAAGGCGCTCCCGGTGGCGGACGACCGCATCGCGGGCCGGGGCCGCGTCTGTGGCCCCTGCATCTCGCCCGGGCGCAGGTCCGGCACCGCCACGGGCTTCTCCCCCACCACGATCCCTTCAAGGAGCGGTGACTCCGATGAAACGCGGCAGCCCGAGCCGACCACGGAATACTCGGCGCGACCGCCGCGCGCGATGGTCGCGCCGCTCCACAGCACGCTCTCGCGAACGAGGGCCCCCTCCTCGATCACACAACCGTCGCCGAGGACGGCGGGGCCGATGATCTGCGCGTGCGGCGCGACCGTGCAGTTCGCTCCGATGAGCACCGGACCGAGGACGTAGGCCTGCGGCGACAGGCTCGTGTTCGGCCCGACCCAGCGGCGCTGCCCCAGATCGACGCTGCCCGCGGGCGCGCCGATTCCCCGGCGCAGAAGCTCCTGGTGCACCCGATAGTACTCGCGTGCGCTCGACACGCTCTCCAGGCCGGCGTCGCTCACGTAGGCATGCACGGGGCGGCCCAGTCTCCGCAGCTGCGGAATCAGCTGCTCCTTGATGTCGATGAAACTGCCTTCCTCGAGAAGTCCGAGCACCTCCGGCTCGAAGAGATAGACGCCGACCGAGCCGGCGAGGGTGCGTCGCTCCCGTGACGGATGGAGCACCTCGTAGTCCTCGATCCCGTTGGTCTCCGTGACACGGATCCGCTCGACGTGCCCTTCGGCCCGCGTGCTCCGGGCAATGGCCGCCGTGATCACCGCGCGCTTTTCGCGGTGGCACCTCTCCAGCGCGCCGAGATCGAGGGAGCCGAGCAGCACGTTGCCGCCGATCACGAGAAACGTCTCGTGTCCCACGAGATCGGCGAACTCCCGAAGACATCCGGCCGGGCCTCTCGGGATCGGATCCTCGGAATAGTGGAGCGAGACTCCATGGTGCCGGCCGTCGCCGAGGCGCGCTTCGACGATCGGGCGATCCCTCGGCGAGAGCGCGATCCCGATGTCGTGGACGCCGAGACGTCTCAGAGACTCAATCTGAATCTCGAGAAACGGCTTGTTCAGGAGAGGCAACAGGGGCTTCGGACAACCGATCGTAATCGGGTCGAGAAGGGAATTCTCTCCTCCTGCCAGAAGGACCGCTTTCATTCCCGCTGCCTCAGTGACGAATCGGGCTCACCGCATCCAGGACCGGCCGGTTTCATCCCGTGTCATGAGGATTTCGGCGTGGTCATGCGTGCCGGAAAATTGTGATCCAAACCGCCGGGGTCCAGCACCTCGTCGCCATTCGCTTCCCCGCCGTCGGTCGAGGCATCGCGCGAGCACTTCGCGCGCGGAATCGAGCATCAACCCCGAGTCCGTCCGACCGCGAAAAGCCCGCGTCTCCCCGACCACCGGGGCATCACCACGACTGGGTCACGAGGTGTTGCTCCTATACGCCGAAATGACCGCCAAGTCAAGGGTTTATCGAGTGCTGGAGGCCGGCGCCTTGCCCGATTACGGTCTCGTTCCGAGGGACGCGGATCAACCCGCCTTGTGCCAGAGGAGACCGAGGGTTTCATACCAGTTTCCCGGATGACGTCTCTGCGCCTCCTGGGGATCGAGAGGCACGGGATAGGCGGGATCGTCGACGAGACGCAGGGGGCACGCCTCGATCAGGCGGGCGTAGAGGCGCTCGTTCGCCTCGCTCGTCTCCATGTCCATGGTGACCACGAGGCGGCCTCCCGGCCGCAGGACGCGCGCGAACTCGCGCATGCAGGCGGGCCAGAGGGAGTGCGGGATGTGCTCGATGACGCTGAGGCAGAAGACGCGATCGAAGTGGGCCTCGGGGAATTGCAGATGATCGGCGGTCTGCGGCCAGTAGTGCAGATGCGCCCCGGAACCGTCCTTGGGCAGTCCCCAGACGGTCCGGATTCCGGCGAGCCGGAACGCGGACCGCTTGATGAGCGCGCGCGTGTTCTTCCAGACACTCCTGCCCGGATGCCAGGCGAAGAAGCCGCCTTGATCGAGCGACGGATCGACGACGTGGCACTCGTGCCCGCGCGCGGCCAGCCACGGAGCGAACGCGCTGCCGCCGCCCCCGACGTCGAGAAGGCGCACCGGAGCGTTTCCGAGCTCGGCGACCTGCACCGCCCATGGATACTCCCAGGCGCGGGACCAGTGGTGGTAGCCGGTCATCCGCTGAAGCCGACCGCTGCGGATGAGCCACGGCCGGAACCAGGCGGGCTGCTGCGCGAGCGACAGCGCCTGCATGCCTTCGTAGATCGAGCGCCACGAAGGCTCGGCGGCTTCGCGCATGTCGAGAAGACGGGACGGCATGGCCTTTATCCTAGCGTGATTGCGGCACGAAATGGAGGCGCATCTTATCATGTCCTCCACCCCCCGTGAGGGCCCTTCGCGGGCCGCGCGCTCCGACGACCGGCCCGCGCGGGCGTGCGGACGCTTCCCGCCTTGACCTGCCGCAGCGCGGGCGTGTATAAAAATCCGCTTCCATTCCGAGGACCGGCGCCGGAGGCGCGGGATGGTCATCAGGGGCGCGCGCTGCGCGGCCTGCGCGGCCGCCGCGAAACGGATGCGCGCCCGGAACAGCGGAATGGATCCGCGGGCGCATGGGTGATGATCGACCGGCCGATCGGCGAAACGGGGATCTCCGCCTCGGCGCTGGGGCTCGGCTGCAGCCGGCTCGGTTCGTGGACGTCCGGCGTCGGCGGAGCCGGAGCGCTCCGATTGCTCGACCTGGCCTTCGACCTCGGCATCACCCTGTACGACACGGCCGACTCCTACGGCCAGGGAGAGAGCGAGACCCTGATTGGCAAGGCCTTCCGCCGCAAGCGCGACAGGATCGTGATCACCACGAAGGTCGGCTACCGGCTGCGGAAGATGGTTCCCCTTCTCGCCGCCGTGAAGCCCCTTCTGAGCCCCGTCCTGCGTCGGCTGCGTTCGGCGCGCACCGCGGCCCTGGGGGCGCGATCGTCGGCCGTGCGGGTCGACTTCGAGCCGGGATACATCCGGCGCTCGGTCGAGGGAAGCCTGCGGCGGCTGCGGACGGAGCCGATCGATTTCTACCTCCTGCATAATCCCCCCCCTGAAGTCGCGAGGGACGGGGCGGTGCAGGAGGTGCTGGCATCGCTTCAGAGGTCGGGCAAGATCCGCCATTACGGAGTCTCATGCGCCGGGGCCGACACGGGGCTCGCCGCGCTCGAGAACGAAGGGGTGCGCGCCATCGAGTTTCCCCTGAGCCCCGCCTCCGCTTCGGGCTGGGAAGGACTCCTCGCGGCCTCGGCGCGCCGCTCCATCGGTGTCTTCGCCAATCAGCCGTTCGCGGCGGGAGCCGCGCTCGGTCCGGGATCGCGCGCCGACGGGGGCGCGCACGCGCGGATGGTCGCTGCGGCGCGGCGGCTGGAGGTCAGCCCCGCCGAGCTCCTGCTGCGGTTCGCGCTGCATTGCAAGGGGGTCTCGATCGTTCTCGCCGGAACGACGAACCCCGCCCACCTGAAGGAGAACGTCCGGGCCGTGTCGGAAGGCCCGCTGCCGCCCGGTTCGCTCGACGCCGTCCTCCCGGCCTGAAGGGGGCGGCCGGGACCGCAGGCCAGGGGACCGCCACATGCTGCTCGATGCCTCGGAAGTGCCGCGCGATGGAACGCTGGAGTGCAAGGTCTGCATCGTAGGGAGCGGGCCCGCCGGCGTCTCGATCGCGCTCAGCCTGGGCGACGTCGACGTGGTCCTTCTCGAGAGCGGGGGTCGCCGCCTCGAGCGCGCCACCCAGGACCTGTACCGCGGATCGGTCGCGGACCCGGGCCAGCACCACCCGCTTCACCTGTTCCGCAGAAGGGTGCTGGGGGGCACCTCCACCGTCTGGGGGGGGCGCTGCGTTCCGCTGGATGACATCGATTTCGAGAATCGTGACTACGTGCCGCACAGCGGCTGGCCGATCGCCAAGGTCGATCTCGATCCCTTCTACGCCCGAGCGAACGAGCTCTGCGAGGCCGGCCCTTTCGCCTACGAGGCGGACGGCCATCTTCCCTCCGGGCGAGCGGAGATGATCGAGGGTTTCGACGGCGAAGAGGTCGTCTCGCGCCGCCTCGAGCGGTGGAGCATGCCGACCGATTTCGGCAGACGCTACCTGCCGGCCCTCAAGCGCTCGGGAAAGGTCCGTCTCATCCTGCACGCCAACTGCACCGGGATCCAGCTCGACGAGCACGGACGCTCGGTCCTGCACCTCAACGTGTCGTCCCTCGCGGGGCACGCCTTCAGGGTGCGGGCGCGCCACTACATCCTGGCCGGCGGCGGCCTGGAGACGACGCGGCTCCTGCTGGCCTCCCGTGACGTCCACGGGAGCGGGATCGGAAACCACTCCGGCCTGCTCGGACGCTTCTACATGTCGCATCTGGTGGGCGCGACGTCCGTGGTGCGAGTCAGCCCGGGCAGGACCGTGCTCCAGGACTTCGAGCGCGACGCCTCGGGTGTGTACTGCCGGCGCAGGTTCTGGATCACCGGGGCCGCCCAGAGGAAGCACCGCGTCCTGAACCTGGTCGCCTACTTCCACCGCCCCAGGGAATCGGACCCCGCCCACAGGAGCGGTGCGTTGTCGCTCCTGCACATCGTGAAGTCCCTCCGAGCCTGGGCCCGCGACAGCGACCTCACGAAGGGGCCCTCCTGCCTGCGGGAGGACGACTTTCTGGCTCACCTGCGCAATCTCGCTCTCGATGCGCCGGGCCTGGTCCGGATCTCCCTTCTCTGGCTCCGGGGCAGGGTGTTCGCGCGGCGGAAGCTGCCGATCCTGCTGTTCCCCGGCTCCAGCGCAGCGACCGCCTACACGCTGAAGTTCTGGGCGGAGCAGTCACCCGATCCCTCGAGCGTCGTCACGCTGGGCACGGAGAGGGATCCGTTCGGGATGCCGAGGTTGCGGGTCGATTGGAGATTCAACGAGATGGACGTGCGCAGCGTCGCGACGGCGCACCGGTTGATCGGAGATCAGCTCGGACGTTCGGGGGCGGGCCGGCTGGAATGCTACGAACCGGACGTGGGGAACGCCATCCGGAACCAGATCGACGCTTCGGCGCACCACATGGGCACCACGCGCATGGCGCGGTCGAGGCACGAGGGGGTGGTCGACGAAAACTGTCGCGTCCACGGCGTGGAGAACCTGTACGTGGCCAGCAGCTCGGTGTTCCCCACCTCGGGGCATGCCAACCCCACGCTCACCGTGATCGCCCTGGCCCTGCGTCTGGCCGATCACCTCCGGACTGACCGTGACTGACGCCGACGGGCTGCCCGCACGTCCCCTGGATCGATTCGGCCCACGCGAAGAACTCGAATTGTTTCTCGATCGCGTGTAGTGTAGAGGCGCCGTCGACTGCCTTTCCGCCAGTCTGGTCGCGTCAGTCGGATCCGATCACTCACTCAGGAGGGAGAGCATGCGGACAATGAATGGATGGCTTGCGAGCGTGATAGGAGGAGGTCTCCTTCTGCTCCTCGGCGCCCCGGCCGACCCCGCGCGGGGCCAGGGAGCGAAGAGCCTGGACATCAAGGTCGATCTCGGCCAACCTTCTTCTCTCGATGCCGACCAGATCCTGCGCCCCGGCCTGACCGCGTATGGATCGGACACCATCAACGGCTCCGTCTGGAACAAGACGCTTTCCGAGCTGAGGGTGGGGTACGTCGTCATCGAACCGAAGTGGCAGATCATCCTTCCTTCCACCAGCCTGGAGGACATGAAGTCGCGCATGAAAGTCCAGGACAAGCTCGTCATGGACATCGTGCGCAGCGGCGGCCGGGTCCTCTACGTCTTCCAGTGCATCCCGCGCTGGATCTCGTCCCAGCCGAGAAACGAAGCGAAGCTGAGCATCGGCGAGAAGACGTGGTACAGCGTGGCGCCGAGCGACTACGGGAAGTGGCAGACGGTGGTTCGGGCCTTCGTGGAGCATTTCAACAAGCAGCTGAACACCGGCGGCGCCGTCACCTACATGATCGGGAGCGAACCGGACAACTTCTGGAAGGGCGACGAGTACGACTTCTACAAGTACTACGAATTCGCGGTCAAGGGCGCCCTGCAGGCCGATCCGCAGGTGAAGATCGGAGGCATCACCCCCGCCAACCACCTGAGCAGCCAGTTCAACGCGACGGGGAAGGCGTCCCGGAACAATCGCCCGATCCTCCAGAACTGGATCGAGTACTCCGCCCAGGCGCATCTGCCGATCCATTTCGTCACCTGGCACAGCTATCCCGCCGGCAGCGCGGTCCCGCGCGGCACGACCGTCTGGGATGCGGCGGCCAAGGACATCCGGGGCTGGCTGGGCGCGTCGGGGTACAAGGACGCGGAGCTCATCGTCACCGATTGGCCCGAGTGGAAGCCCCATTCGGAGTGCGACTCGGAGGTCAAGGCGGCCTGGGTGACCAGCGGCATGATGTCTCTGGTCGACAGCGGAGTGAGCATGACGCACCTGCTCCAGGACACGCAGATCAACGATCAGCTCATGAAGGCGAACGCCTCGTTCGGCAACGGCAACGGACTGTTCACCAGGGCCGGCATCGCCAAGCCGGTCTTCAACGCCCTGTTCGCGATCAGCCAGATGAAGGGGAAGGTCCTGCGCGTCGATACGGGCGACGCCTTCGTGACCGGCATGGCGTCGGTCCAGAGCGGTAAAGTCTACGTGCTGCTGTCCTACTTCGTCCCTCCGGAGTGGCTGCTTCCGTTCAACCTGTTCGACCCCGGCATGAGCCTGGGCGCGATCATGAGGGCCGGCTCGGGGCCGAACAAGGGCGTCTTCGAGAACGCCCTCAAGCGCTCCGCTTCGGGAGATTCGGGCGCGATCCCCGCTCAGATCCCCGGCGAGACGAAGACCTTCCTGCAGAATGTCGCGGCGGCCAGCCGGGCCGCCAAGGCGAGGAGCGGGGTTCCGGTGGACGTCCGACTGGCCGTCGACGGGATCGCCGACGGGTCGTGGGGGTCGGAGGAGTTCATCGTGGACGGTCAGCATTCCAACAGCTTCTCCCAGAGGAAGGAGCTGCAGGCCAAGATGACTCCCTTCCTGCGACCCGGCGCCGATATGCAGGCGGCGCAATCGATCATCGGTCAGGGCAACCAATCGACGCGCCTTCAATCGGGTGGGACGCAGCCGGTCCAGGCGCAGGCCGGGCACCTCGCCATGAACAGCCGCCTCGATCCCAACTCCGTGCACCTGATCGTGCTGACGAGGAGAGGCCAGGCCTCCCCGGCTTCGATGCCATAGGCGCATCGGATTGCCCCGGGTTCACGGGCGCTCGTATCCGGCCAGGCGCGGATGGCGCTCCCTAAGCCTCCGGGATAGAGAGTCTTAGGGGGCGCCTGAGGCGGGTCCACCCGGCGAGTCGCTGGCGAAGCGTTTCGCCGGGCTTCCCTCCCACAAGTCATTGACCGGGGCAGGTCATCAGTGTAGATTTAGCCGGCGGTATTCGCGGAACGCGGTCCATAATCCGTGGGTGCCGCGGCGGGGCTGTCGGCAAGGGAAACCCCAACATCAGCGGCCATGAAAACCCGTTCGACGGGCGCGGTTCGCGGTGCCCAGCCGAGAGGACGATCCGCGTGGCGGCGTTCTGCGTTCCGCGATCGAGTCCGGCTTGAGAGAGAGTTCGATGCCTCCTGAGACGATGGAAGCCACTCCGAGCCCCACCGCCCGACTGGCGGAGGGCTGGGGCCGCCGGCCCCTCAGCTTCGACCGCTGGCTCGTCGATCCGGCGGGAGCGCCCGCGTCGCTGGACGAGCTGGGCCGGCTCCTCCAGGGGCTGCCACGCGATCATGTTCTCGTCCGTCGCACGGCGGCCGACCCCGACGCTCCGATGGAGAAGATCACCGGTCTTCCGGCGGGAACCCGGCTGGACCATCTTCTGCGCGATGAATGCGTGCACGTCATGGTCTCCAACCTGGAGTGCTTCCACGCGGGTTATGCCGCGCTCTTGAAGCGGTTCGTCGACACGGTTCGACCCGCGTATGAATCGCGCGGCGACACGCTCCGACGCTCCATGGTGGGGCTCTTCCTGTCGAGTCCGCGCTCGCTGACCTATTTTCACGCCGATTCGGAGCACAATTTCCTGTTCCAGATGGCCGGGACCAAGGAAGTCCACGTCTTTCCAAACGACGATGCCTCCATCTTTCCATCGGAGGACCGCGAGAACCTCTTCTGCGCGCGGAAACACCAGATCGGATACAAGAAGGACTTCGAGACCAAGGCGACCATCGCCCGTCTGGCTCCGCCCATGTCGAGCTATCAGCCGGCCCTCTGCCCGCACTGGGTGGAGGCCGGTCCCGAGATTTGCGTTTCGATCGGCTTCAGCCTGTTCACCAGCGCCGAGAGGAGGAAGCATCTCCTTTTCCAGTTCAACCACCGGTTGCGTCGCCTGGGTGTCCGCCCCGGCGCGGAAGGCCGCAATGCCTTCAGCGACGAGTTCAAAGTGGTCGCGGCCGGGACGCTCTCCGGGGTCGCCGGCGCGGTGAGACGTTGGAGAGGCCGCTGACGCGCGGGGCCGATTCGATGCACGGCACCCGCCTTTCCGACCCGGTCATGGTGCAAGACCCCCTCGTCGCCTCGGACCGTCCCGCCGGCGCGGCATCCTCCGCGACCGATGCGATCACGGTCTCGCGCGTCGGCACGATCGACGAGCTGGAGGATCTGCGGGAGCCCTGGAACGAGCTTCTGCGTCAGAGTCCCGCCCATCACCTCTTTCTCTCCCACGACTGGATTCGCACGTGGTGGAAGCACTTCGGCGGGGGCCGGACGCTCTTCACGCTCGTCTTCCGGCGCGGCGGCCGGCTGCTCGGCGTCGCGCCTCTGTTGATCGAGAAGAAACGGCGCAGGGGGATCCCCACCCGGCAGATCGGTCAGCTGGTCAACGGCTGCGCGCAGCAGTCCGGGATGATCGTCCCGGCACACAAGCGCGACGTCTTTCACGCGCTCTACCGCCACCTTCAGGATTGCGCGGACCAGTGGGACGTCGTGGACCTGGGGGGCCTTTCGGAAGCCTCCGGCGATCTTCCGGACCTGGAGGCGGCCGCCGCCGTCTCCACCATCTCGGCCGTGCGTCGCTGGCAGTTCGAGACGATCTCTCTCGAATACGACGGCCCCGCCGAGGATTTCATCAAGTCGCGCTCCACCAACTTCAGAAGGAAGCTGCGTTCCGCGGGGAAGCGTCTCCACGAGCTCGGCTCGGTGCGGCTGCGGCGCTACACCTCCCCCGACGAGCTCGAGTCCAGTTTCGCCCGACTGCTCGATGTGGAGTGCAGAAGCTGGAAGGTCGAAGGCGGAACCGCCATCCTGAACCAGCCCGGCTGGCTGGAGTTCTACCGGGACATCGTTGAGATCTTCGGGCGAAGCGGCGCCTGCCAGATCCGGATGATCGAGGTGGATGGCAGGCCGGTCGCCGGGAATCTCGTCGTCGTCTACGACGGCGTCGTCTACGGGCTGAGAATGTTCATCGACCAGTCTCTCGCGCGCGCCTCTTTGGGCACGTCGCTCATCCACTTCCTGGTGACGGACGCATGGGCGCCCGGTATCCGGGCCGTCGAGCTCGACCGGCGCACGCCGTTCCTTTCGCGCTGGTCGAACCGCAGCGAGATCTACCATGGGCTGTTCCTGTTCCACGGTGGCCTCTACTCCCGTCTGCTCCGGGGGTTGCATCTCGCCTCTTCGACCGCACGGGCCCTCCGGAGGCCCAGGGCCCGGACCGTCGGCGCGGACGAGACCGGTGCGGATTGAAGGGCGGGATGGCGGAGATCGCGATCCGGCAGGCGGAGCTCGTGACCGACCGGCAGGTCATTCTGGACCTGGTCCGGGCCAACCTGACGGAGGGGGCCACGCTGGAGCGTTACGAATGGCTCTACAGGAGGAATCCGGATGGCGACGGCAGGGCCTGGATCGCGACGGACGAGTCCCGAGGCGAGCCGGTCGGGGTCGCGTCGGCCTACCCGCGGCTCATGGAGGTCGAGGGAAAGCAGGTCACCTGCTGGAACCTCGGCGAGTTCGCCGTGAGCGCTTCGTATCGCACGCTCGGCCCTGCGCTGCGTCTCCAGAGGACCTGCCTCGGCCCGGTCCTCGACGGGAGCGTCGCATTCTCCTACGACAATCCCAACGAGAGTTTCCTGGCGGTGTACCGGAGGATGGGGATTCCGGTCACGGGTCATGTGGCCCGATACCTGAAGCCGCTCCGGGTCGACCGGAGGCTGGCGGGATGGATCCGGAACAGGATGATCGCGCGACCGCTTTCCGCGCTGGGGAACGGGCTCCTGTGGCTGAAAGACGCCTCACTCCGCGCCGGCAGGCGCCATGCCATCCGGCCGCACGAAGGGCCGTTCGACGCGCGATTCACGAGGCTGCACGAGACGGTCTCGCGGAGGTTCGCGGTCTGCGGGGGGAGGCGGGCGGAGTATCTCAACTGGAGGTACCGCGAGAACCCGATCCACCCGTCCGGGGTCCTGACGGCGTGGCGCGACAGCGAGATGACCGGCTACGTGGTGTTCCATACCCGCCTCGTCGACGGCTACATCACCGATCTGCTGGCGGAGGATCGCCCCGGCCTCGCCCGGGACCTCGTCTCCGCCGGCGTCGAAGCGCTCCGCCGGTGCGGGGCCTTGACCGTGAGCGCCTGGGCGATCGGGAGCGATCCGCTGGTCGAGGTCCTGCGCGAGGCCGGCTTTTTCGAGATGAGGGGCTATCCGCTCGTCGTCTGCACGAAGCCGGGCGGTCCCCTGGACGGGCTCGTCACCCAGGCGGGCAGGTGGTTCGTGACCCGGGGAGACAGCGATTCATGAGAACGGCCGAATGAACGGCGCCGACGGAATTGACGCCAGGATCCTGGCCTTCGTCCTCGAGCGCTTCCCGTTCGCCAGGCAGCGGGGCGTCGCGCCGGGAGACAGCCTTCTCGAATCGGGGATCGTCGATTCTCTAGGGGTCCTCGAGCTCATCGAGTTCCTCGAGAGGACGTTCGGAATCTCGATCACCGAAGAGGATCTCCTGCCGGAAAACTTCGACTCGATCGCGCGGATGGCCGGTCTGGTCCACCGCAAGGCGGCGGACCGACCGCCCGCCGGCGACGTCTGATCGATCCGGTCCGGCGGCGCCGCGCACGGACCGGACGAATCCAGGAGCGTGGGAATGAATCCGGGTGTCGGACCGATCGACAGGTGCTCCGTCGACTCTCTCGTCCAGCACCTGCTCCAGACCCGGGCCCGCGGCTCTCCCGACCGCGAGGCCCTCGTCGACGGAGCGGCGAGGCTGACCTATGCCGAGGTGGAGACTCTGTCCAATCGGCTCGGGCATGCCCTGCAGGAGATGGGCGTACGCCGCGGCGATCGGGTGGCGACTTTCTTCCGCAAATCGATCGACGAAGTGATCGCCGTCTTCGGGATCCTGAAGGCCGGGGCGGTGTTCGTCCCGGTGAATCCCCTCCTGCTCCCCCCTCAAGTCACCCACATCCTCAACGATTGCCGGGTCACCGCGGTGATCACCGATCCGTCCAACCTCGATGTCCTCAAGGAGGCGTTCGCGTCCGCGGACTCGCTCCAGCTCGTGCTGGCCCGCGGAGCGGTGGAGGCGCCGGGGCAGCGGTGGCGCAGCGTCGACCTCGCGCCGATCCTCGGCGGAGGGAACGACGCCCCGCCGCGCGATCTCTGCCTGAGCATCGACCTGGCGTCGATCATCTACACGTCGGGCTCGACGGGGCGCTCCAAGGGCGTGATGCTCTCGCACGCCAACATCCTCGCCTCCGCCCGGCTCGGCTCCAGCTATCTGCGCCATACGCCCGACGACAGGATCCTGAGCATCCTTCCGTTCAGCTTCGATTACGGGCTGTTTCAGCTCACGAGCGCGTTTCTTCACGGGGCCTGCCTGGTGCTGTGCAGGTTCCGCTTCTCCACGGAGATCGTCGACCTCCTCCTTCGCGAGCGCATCAGCGGCATGGGCGGGGTCCCGACGCTGTGGGCCCTCCTGACCGAGAAACGCTCTCCGCTCCACCAGCACGCCTTTCCCGACCTGCGCTACGTCACCAACTCGGGCGCCGCGCTTCCCCAGGCGGTGCTCAGGTCGCTGCGCGCCGCCCTGCCGCAGACCCGTGTCTACCTCATGTACGGGATGACCGAGGCCTTTCGAACCACCTTCCTACCGCCGGAGGAGATCGAGCGTCGCGCCGGGTCGATCGGCAGGCCGCTCCCCGACGTCGAGATCTACCTCGTCGACGACCAGGGCAAGCCGTGCGCCCCGGGGGAAATCGGCGAGCTGGTGCATCGCGGCTCGACGGTCTCGATGGGATACTGGGGCCAGCCGGAAGCCACGGACCGGGTGTTCCGGCCGAACCCGTTCGCCTCCGCCGAGCTGCGTCACGTCGAGAAGGTCTACTACTCCGGCGACCTGGTGAAGATGGACGCCGACGGATTCCTGTACTTCGTCGGACGCCGCGACGCCCAGCTCAAGTGCTCCGGGTACCGCGTCAGCCCCACCGAGGTCGAAGAGGTCCTCTACGAGACGGGCCTGCTCCGCGAGGTCGCGGTCATCGGCGTTCCGGACGAGCTGCATGGCCACACGATCCGCGCCTTCGTGGCGCCGCGTGACGGCCGCCAGGTACGGGTCGACGAACTCCTGGACTTCTGCGGCCGGCGCATGCCGCGCTACATGGTCCCCCGCCGGATCGACGTCCTGGACGAGCTGCCGAAGACCGGCAGCGGCAAGATCAACTACCCGCTCCTGCGCCAGCGCGCCTCGACACCCGGGGAGCCTCGAGGGAATGACTGACGCCCGCCGCATCGTCGGCACGTACTTTGGCGAGCGTGACGGCGGCCTGACGGTCGGCGGCGTGCCCGCCAGGGACATCGCGGACCGTTACGGGACGCCGCTCTATATCTACTCGGCGGACGTGATCGACGCGAAGCTGAGGCGCCTGCAGCAGGCGCTTCCCGCCGACTTCCCCATCCACTATTCCGTCAAGGCGAACCCGTGCCAGGCGATCCTGCGGCACCTGCTGTCCCGCGGATGCGGTCTCGAGGTCGCCTCCTCGGGCGAGCTGTACCAGGCCCTCGCCGCCGGCTGCGACCCCGCGCGCATCCTGTTCGCGGGACCGGGGAAGACCGACTCGGAGCTGCGCTACGCCCTGGAGAGCCGGCTCGGAGAGATCCACGTGGAGTCGCTCGACGAGATCGATCGGCTCGCCGCGATGGCTCGCGCGCTCGGGACGCGGGGGCGCGTCGCCGTGCGCGTGAACCCGGGCCAGGAGGTCGAGGGAGGCGCGTTGCGCATGGGCGGCAAGCCCTCCCCGTTCGGCATCGACGCTGAGCTCCTCGATTCCGCCCTGGAACGGATCGCGCGCGAGGACGTCCTGGAGCTCGGCGGTCTCCACTTCTATCTCGGCTCGCAGATCCTCGATCACGAGGTGCTCGCCCGGCAGTACCGCGGCTGCCTGGACGCGGCCGGCGCCCTGGCGGCGCGCACGGGCCGATCGATCCCGGCGATCGACCTCGGCGGCGGTTTCGGGGTGCCCTATTTCGATCACGAACAGGAGCTGGATGTCGAAGCGCTCGGTCGGGATCTGGAGGCGCTCATCGCCGCGGCCCGAAGTCGGCCCGGCCTGGCGAAGACCCGTTTCCTGATCGAGCCGGGGCGCTATGTCGTCGGCGAGTCGGGCGTGTATGTCGCGCGGGTCATCACGGTGAAGCGCTCACTGGGCAGGACCTTCATCGTCGTCGACGGCGGCATGAACCACCATCTGGCCGCATCCGGCAACCTGGGCCAGGTGATTCGCCGCAACATGCCCGCGACGCTCATCGGCAAGCTCGGCCACCCGGTCGGTGGCAGGGCGGACATCGTGGGCCCTCTGTGCACGCCTCTGGACACGCTCGCGCGCGACCTGGATCTGCCACGACCCGAGCCGGGCGATCTGGTGGGCATTTTCCAGTCGGGGGCGTACGCGCGGAGCGCCAGCCCGCTCGGATTTCTCAGCCACCCGGCGCCGCCGGAGGTCTGGGTCCAGGCGGGCGAGTGCCGCCTGGCGCGCCGAAGAGGGCGGCTTGAGGACGCGGTTCTCGATCAGACGGAGCCTGCCCGCCCAGCCTGATCGCTTTCCGATCCAGCGTCCTGTAGTCGGGCGCGCCCTCCGTGATCTCGATGAACCTGTCGGCGGGCACGTTCTGGAATCGCTGGCGGGTGCCCGAGGCGGGCCACCAGACCTCGATCTCCTCCGCCCGCTCGGCCGTTCCGAGGCCTATTTCCTGCTGCAGGCTGTTGGCGCCGAAGCTCCCGCCGCTGCCTTCCTCGGCGTGGATCTCGCGGCGCCGGCCGGCTTCGTTCACGATCACCTTGATGCGGGCGCCGATTCCCGGCCGGTTCGACTTGACGCCGACCAGCTTGACCGTGAGCCAGTGATTCGGCGTGCCGAGGTTCTCGAACAGCGCGTTCGCGGTCACGTCGCTGCGGTAGACCCCGCCCATCTCGACGTAGATGTCCTGGTCGCCGTCGTTGTCGAGATCGCCGAAGGCGACGCCGTGGCCCTTCTGGAGATGGCCGACGTTGGCGGCGGTGGTGACGTCGGCGAAGTACCTGCCGCCGACGTTCCTGTAGAGGACGTTCGGGACCAGGAGATCGAAGGTCGGACCGCCGGTGGCAAGATAGATGTCCGGATAGCCGTCGTTGTCGATATCGCCGAAGTTGGCGCCCATCGGCGCGCGCACGTGATTCAGCCTCATCTCGGCGCTGGCGTCGCGGAAATGCCCCGTGCCGTCGTTGAGGAAGATGTGCAGCGTCTCCACGTTCGTCGGCGTCCCCAGGTAGTCGGCCGCCACCTGACCGACGTCGACGACTCCGTAAGCCCCGGTGTAGCCGTACCCGCCGACATAGATGTCGAGCCAGCCGTCGTTGTTGGCGTCGAAGAACCAGGTCGCGAAGGTGCGATCGC
>CAYLND010000009.1:47611-51611 GCA_964384905.1 uncultured Acidobacteriota bacterium | reverse complement strand
GATCCGCAGCTTCAGCGAGGCGAACAGACCCGCGGTGAGAAATCCGGGCTAGGCCACGGACTCGGCCAGCGCTTTGTGCACGAGCTGGACGCAGACCGAGCCCTCGCCCACGGCGGCGGCGACGCGCTTGACGCTGTTGGCCCGGACGTCACCGATGGCGAACACGCCGGGCCTGCTGGTCTCGAAAATCCCCGGCGGGCGCGAGAAAGGCCAGCGCGCCTCGGCCAGGGCGGTCACGTCGAGGTCGGATCCGGTCTTCACGTAACCCTTGTCGTCCAGGCGGACGCAATCCTGCAGCCAGGCCGTGTTCGGATCGGCGCCGGTCATCAGGAAGACGTGTCCGATGTCGGCCATGGTCGGGGTCCCGCTCCCGTCCCGCCAGGTGACTCGCTCCAGCCGCCCGTTCCCTTCGAGCGCCACGATGCGACAGCCGGTGTTGAGTCTGATGTTGGGGGTCTCCTCGATCCGCCGGATGAGATAGCGCGACATGCTCTGGGAGAGCCCCGGGCCGCGCACCATCATGGTGACGCGGCGGCACACTCCCGACAGGAAGACCGCCGCCTGCCCGGCGGAATTGGCCCCGCCGACCACGATCGCGTCCTCTCCCTTGCAGAGAACCGCCTCCATCGGCGTCGCCCCGTAATAGACGCCGATCCCCTCATAGCTCGACAGGTTCGGAATGTCCGGCTTGCGGTACCGCACGCCGCTCGCGATGATGATCGAACGGGCCTGCACGACGGTCCCCGCCCCCAGATCCACGCGGTAGGGCCGGCCGCAGTCCAGCCGCACCGCCGTGCGGGCGACCGCGAACTCCGCGCCGAATTTCTCGGCCTGGACGAAGGCATTGCTCGCGAGAGCCAGGCCTGTGATGCCCGTCGGGAAGCCCAGGTAGTTCTCGATCCGCGAGCTCGACCCGGCCTGTCCCCCCGGAGATTGCGCCTCGATCACGAGGACGTCGAGCCCTTCGGACGCCGCATAGACCGCGGCCGACAGGCCCGCCGGCCCCGCCCCGATGATCACCAGGTCGCGAACGGCCGTCTCGTTGAGCGTGTCCAGCCCGAGACAGCGCGCCACCTCTTCGATCGTCGGCTTGCGCAGCACCAGCGTGCCGCGGCAGATCAGGACCGGGATGTCGCCGACCCCCACGGCGAACCGGTCGAGCGTCGCCTGGATCGCGGGATCTTCCTCCACGTCGAGGTAGGCATGCGGCTGGCTGTTCCGGGTGAGGAACTCCCGGAGCGCGAGCGTGCCGGCGCAGTGACGGGAGCCGATCACGACGACGTTCTGCCCCCCCTGCTTCATCAGAATCAGGCGGCGCATCATGAAGGCGCGCAGGAAGATCTCGCTCAGCTCGGCGTCGGTCTGCACCATCGAGCGCAGCTTCGCCGCCGGAAGCTCGAGGACGCGGGCGGGCCCCAGCGCGCGGGCCCGCACCACGACCGGCCTCCCCGACAGGAGATCGACGTCCCCCGTGAAGGCCCCGGGACGGTGCACGGTCACGACGTGATCGGTGCCCGACAGGATCTCGATCTCCCCCTTCACGACGACGAACAGGGGACGGTTGCGATCTCCGGCCTCCCACAGGCTTTCGCCGTCGCGCAGATCGCGCGCGGTGGTCAAGGGGACGAGGCGCGCGATCTGCTCGTCGGTCAGGCTGGGGAAGGCTTCCGCTTCTTCCTGGGTTTCCTGTGCCATGGATCAGTCCTGCTCGGCGAACGCCTGCGCCTGCGTTCTTCCGTAGGGATAAAACCCGGCCTTGTCTCCTTTTTCCCAGGCCGCCCGCTGCTCCGGGCTGCCGATGTCCCAGTCGGGACGGCAGCGCTGCAGCACGGCGCGCAGATCGAGGCGCAGCTCCTCCACCGTCGGCCGGCCGAAGAACCAGTAGCCGTTGTAGATCTTGTAGACGCGCCGTCCGGGCTCGAGCACCAGCGTGTGAGGGATCATCGGATTGTGCCGCGGGTCGGTGTATTCCGCGATGTCGAGATCCTTCTGCAGCTTGCGCCCGGGGTCCGAAAGAAACGTCCAGTGGGCGCCGACGCCGGCACGGAACTCGTTCGTCTCGACCAGGTTGTCGGTCGAGATGGTCACGAGACGGCAGTAGCCGACCTGCATCTCGCGATGGAGCTGCAGGAGCCCTTCGTGCTGCCTCCTGTCTTTGGGACAGAAACTCCCGCGGGAGAGCACCAGCACCAGCGGATCGCCTCCCTGCAGCTCCGAGATCGTGCGATGCCTGCCGTGGTGGTCGGAAAGCTCATAGTCGGGGAAGACGGCCCCGGGAACGATGTCGGGTCGCATGAAAGACTCTACCTCTGCGCGCGGTCGAGGGTGCGCTGCACGTGGAGCGCCCCGTCCTTGGCGGCCTCCTCGGAGGTCCTGCCTTCCGCGCGCGCCAGGACGTACGCGGCGTACCACCCCGACCAGTGGTGCTTCGGGGCGGTCGGCTGGTAATCGCCGTGGCGCGTCTCGGCTTCCCGCAGAAGCTCCGTCAGGTTCGCGAGGCTCAAAGCGAGCCCTCGTCCCGGAAGCCGCGTCTTGAGCTCCTGCAGGACCCAGGCGTTGCCGTCCGGATCTCGGAACGAGGCGTACGAGAAGTAGGAGCGGCGTTCCGGGTCGGGCCCCGGGACGGGGCGATGGTCGCCGTCGAAATGGAACACCTGGCTGACATCGACCCCGTGTCCGATGAGCTCCGTACGCGCGGCCTCGATGTCGGTGACGACGAGGAACAGCCCCTGGGCCGAGCCCGGCGCGGCCTTCGTGACTCCCTTGCCGACATGGATGGAGCACTGCGAGCCGGGAGGTGTCAGCTGCACCACCCGGAAGTCCGGACCGACGGCAAAGTCGGCGTCCAGCCGCCACCCGAGGCTCTCGTAGAAGCGCTTGGCGCGATCGACGTCGGATACCGGGATGGCGACGACCTCGAGTTTCGTTTCCATGCTCATCATGACCTCTGCGCCGCCTTCGCGGCGAGCTCGTTCAGGCCGGCCCCGAGCACTCTGTTGAAGGCCGGGAATGGGTGAATGACGTCGGCGAGCGTCGTCAGTGGCGTGCCCAGCTTGATCGCCAGAACCAGCTCGCCGAGGATCTCGCCCGCGCGCGGAGTGACCAGCGTCGCGCCGACCAGCACCCCGCGCCCGCGGTCGCCGACCAGCTTGAGCGCGCCGCCATGGAAGTCATGGATGTAGCCGCGCGCGCTCTCGGCCGGATCGGCGCCGGCGACGACGACGTCGAGGCCGCGCGCGCGGGCGGCCGCCTCCGACAGCCCGACCGAGGCGATTTCCGGATCGGTGAACGTCACGCGCGGGACCGCCGTGTGATCGGCCCTCGCGTCGATGCCCCGCAGCCGGCGCGCCACAACCTCGCCGTGGTACCAGGCGAGGTGGGTGAAACCCCCGAGCCCCGTGACGTCCCCCGCTCCGAAGACGCCGGGGCGCGCTTCGAGCGTCTCCGGGTTCACCTTCAACCAGCCGCGCTCCGTCTGCGCGAGCCCGGCGTCGCGCCACGCCTCGAGATTCGGGCGGCGGCCCGTGGCCACGAGCAACCGGTCGGCCGGGACCACGGCGCCGGACTTCAGGCGGACGACGACGGCCGGGCCGGGGCGCGAAGGGTCCGCGGTCTTCTTCTCGACGGCGACGCACGGATCTCCGACCATGAGCGTGACGCCATCCGCCTCGAGGTGTGGCCGGAGCGCCGCCCCGGCCTCCGGTTCTTCGAGGCCGAGGAACTTCGGGCCAGCCTCGATCACCGTCACCTTGGAGCCGAGGCGCGCGAAGGCCTGCCCCAGCTCGACGCCGATGGCGCCCCCGCCGAGGATCGCCAGCGTTGCCGGCAGCTCCCTCGGGATCGCCGCCTGGCGGTTGGTCCAGAACTCGACGGTCTCCAGGCCGGGGATCGGCGGGATCCCCGCGGTGCTGCCGTTAGCCATTACCCCCGCGCGCCGCGCACCCGGCCGCGCGCCCCCGCCCCCAACCCTTGCCCGGTCGGTTACGTTCCCCTGACCGCC
>CAYLND010000009.1:0-47601 GCA_964384905.1 uncultured Acidobacteriota bacterium | reverse complement strand
GCACGGGTTTGGGAACTTTTGGGAAGCGGACGCTCCATTCCACCCGGGGGGCGGGGGGCGGGGGCGCTCGATCGGTCTCGGCCAGTGTTTCGCCCGAGCGCAAGAGCGTCTTGGAGGGCACGCAGCCCCAGTACGGGCACTCGCCCCCGACCAGCTCCCGCTCGACGACCGCGAGCGTCAGCCCGCTGTCCCGGAGGCCCACCGCGATCGCTTCACCGGCGACGCCGCCGCCGAGACACACGACGTCGAACTCTTCCCGCATCTGCACGAGGTCCTTCACGGATGAGGTGATCGATCGCTATATATCACGACAGCCGTCGCGACGGCCAGCAGCGGGGGGGGACTTGGCCTGTCTGTGCCTGCTACAATTCGAGGCACCAAATGGGCGGGAGAGAGCGAATGCCGGAAAAACGGGCGAGCTGGCCGATGCGACATGCGACCCTTCTCGGGCTCGGCCTTCTTGGGGGGCTCCTCCTGTGGGCCGGCGCGGCGCCCCGGACGTCGCCACCGGGGGGCCGACAGGCGCCCGAATTCCCGCGACAGGATCAGGACGGGTGGCTGAACTCCCGGCCCCTGACCATGGCGGGCCTCCGCGGGCGGGTCGTCATCCTCGACATCTGGACGTTCGGCTGAATCAACTGCCGCAGGACGCTGCCGTGGGTGGCGTCAATCCATGAACGATACGCGCCGCGCGGCGTGCAGGTCATCGGCGTGCACACGCCCGAGTTCGATCAGGAGCGCGAGCGCACCCTGGTCGAGGCGAACGTCAAATCCCTCGGCGTGCGTTACCCCGTCGTCATCGACAACGACAACGCCATGTGGGACGCGCTCGACAATCGCGCCTGGCCGACGCTCTACCTCATCGACGCGCGCGGCAGGATCCGCCTGATGCACGAAGGGGAGATCCACGCGGGCGACCGGGACGCGCGCGAGATCGAGGCGAGGATCGATGCTCTGCTCGCCGAGGCGGCTCCAGGGGGCGGATAGTCCACATTTCCGGACACTATCCTTATTATTAGTACGTCCCGGGCACGCGCTACTCGCCCCGCATCACGATCAGCGGATCGACTCGGGTGGCGCGGCGGGCGGGGACCCAGGTGGCGATGAGGGCGATGAGGACAAGGCCGGCGGCGACCGCGGCGAACGTGACGGGGTCGGTCCGGCCGATGCCGAAGAGCCAGCTCTTGAGGAGCCGCGTGGCCGCGAGCGCGCCGGCGGCTCCGACGACGATCCCGACCGCGGAGAGCGCGGCCCCTTCCCGCAGAACGAGACAGAGCACGTCGCGCCGGGTCGCGCCGAGCGCCATGCGCACGCCCAGCTCCTGCTCGCGCTGGACCACGGAGTGCGACAGGACCGCGTAGATCCCGAAGGCGGCGAGGAGGAGCGACGCGCCTCCGAACAGCGCCAGGAGCGACGCCTCGAGACGAGGCTGCGCGAGCGACTGATCGACCACCTCCTGCATCGTCTGCACGCTGTAGAGCGGCAGGGCGGGATCGGCGTCATGGACGGCGCCGCGCGTGGCGGCCACGATGGCGGCGACGTCGGAGCGGCCGCGCACGACGAGGGACATGGAGCGGAGGATCTTCGCGTAGCGCTGCATCGCGACGTAGACCACCGGCGCCGGGGGCGTGGACAGACTGGCGCGGTGGGTGTCGCCGGCCACGCCGACGATCTCGTTGCCGAGCGAGTCCGCGCCGATCGCGATGCGGTGGCCGATCGGACTCTCCCCGGGCCAGAAGGCGCGCGCCGCCTCGGCGCTCAGGACGATGGTCGGCTCCGCGTCGCGCCAGTCGATCTCCCGCCCCTCGAGGAGCGGCTGCCCCAGCGCGCGGAAGAATCCGGGCGTGACCGTCACGATCGAGCTCATCAGCGGCTGGTTCTCGGGACGCGGCGGCTTGCCGATGAGGTGGATCGACGTGAAGAAGCCGCCGGCCACGAGCGGCGGCGTGTCGGTGGCGCCGGCCGCCTCGATTCCCGGCCGTCCGCCGAGATCGGTCAGGAGAGCCCGATAGAGGGGGATCTGGGCGGCGTCCGGGTACTTGTCGCCGAGGTCGAGCCGCGCCGTCACCACGTGCTCCGGGCGAAAGCCGGGATCGACCTCCGTCATGTGCAGAAGACTCTGCACCACCAGGCCGGCGCTGACGAGGAGCACGAGCGCCAGGGACAGCTCCGAGACGACCAGCGCCCGCCGGAGGCGCCGGTTCAGCGGCGCTCTGCTGCCGCCCCGATCTCCGCCGCGCAGGATCCCGGCCAGGTCGGGGACGCTCGCCCTGATCGCGGGCCAGAGACCGGAGAGCAGGGCCGCGAGCAGACTCAGCCCGAGGGCCACGGCCAGGCCACCCACGTCGAGGCGGATGTCGTCCGCGCGGGCGATGAGGCCCGGCGGGATCAGGGTCTTGAGCCACTGGACGCCGGCCCACGCGAGCACCACGCCGAGGACTCCGCCGCCCACCGACAGGAGGGCGCTTTCGATCAGGAGCCGCCCCACAATCCGGGCGCGGGACGCCCCGAGCGCCTGGCGCAGAGACATCTCGCGGCGGCCGGCGGCGCCGCGCGCCAGGAGAAGAATGGCCACATTCATGCAGCCGATCGCCAGGACGAGCCCGGCCGCCGCCAGGAGCACCAGCAGCGGCTCGCGCGTCCCCAGCGACAGCTCGCCGCGGAGCGGAAAGACGCTCGCCGTCCAGCCGGCGATCGACGGGTTCGCCGCGGCGATGTGGACCTCGGTGGCGTACAGGTCGGCGCGCGCCTGCTCGAGCGTCACGCCTGGCCCGAGCCGGGCCACGCTGGCGAAGAGATGCTGCGCGTGGTTCTCCACGCGCGGGTAGATCGACGGCTCGACCACCGTGACCGCGCCGAGACGCTCGCCCAGAAAGGCCGGCCCGAGGAAGCCGACCCCCGCCGGCAGAACGCCGATGATCGTGCGCACGCGGCCGTTGACCTGGAGCGTCCTCCCCAGGACCGACCGGGCGCCGCCGAAGCGCTCCTGCCAGTACCCGTACGCCAGGACGATGGACGTGCTGGATTCGCCGCGCTCGTCCTCCGGTCCGAACAGCCGCCCGAGGATGGGGCGCACGCCGAGAACGTCGAAGATGTTGCGCGACACGAACAGGCCCCCGACCCGCTCCGGGCCGTCCGGCGATTGGATCACCATGGATCCGACCGAGAACAGGGCCATGTCCGAGAAGGAGCGCGTCTGCTCGCGCCAGTCGCGGAAGTCGGGGTACGACACGCCGAAGCGCGGAATGCTCTTGTCGGGGTTGGTCGCGTACAGCATGACCAGATCCCCGTCCCGATCGAGCGGCAGCGGGCGCACCAGGACGGCGTCGACGACGCTGAAGAGGGCGGTGCTGGCGCCCAGGCCGAGCGCCAGGGTGAGCATGACGATGAGGGCGAAGCCGGGGGCGCGCCGCAGACGGCGGATCCCGTGTCGCACCTCCGAGGCGAGCCAGCTCATGAGGACATGCCACGCGATGTCGGCGGCGCCGGCACGCTCCGGTCGGAGTGACTGCAAATCACGGGCAGCAGATCGGATGGAGCGATCCCCAGTCGGCGTCTGAACGTCCGGCTCATGTGGGGGGCGTCCGCGAAGCCGGCGGTGTGCGCCGCTTCGGTCAGCGAGCCTCCGGAGAGGATGGCACAGGCCGCTCGCTGCACCCGCAACCATGCAAGATACGGACGCAGCGGAATCCCGACCGATTCGGTGAAGACGTGCATCAGTCGACCCGACGACAGATCCGCGTCCCTCGCGAGACGCTCGAGCGACGTGTCGTCCTCGAGGCCCACGGTCCGAAGCCGCCCGAGCAGTCTGCGAACGGCCGGGTGCAGGAGACGCTTCGGCCGACGGGCCGGGATGCGAAGCGTCGTGGCGGCTCGATGCGCCCACGCGTCGATACCGGCGCCCACGAAGGATCGCGGGTCCTCGACGCCTCGCACGAGCTCGGCCCGCTCCGCCGCGGTGATGAATCGAGCCGGCGCTTCGAGGCCCGGCCTGAGCGCGGCACCGACGTCGCTCTCCGGGTCGAAAAAGATCACCAGCATCTCGACGCCGCGTGAGTCGATGGCATGAGGACTGTCCGGGGCGGTGAACACGCCTGCAGCGGTCGTCCACCGTCCACGGCGGCCCGTGCGGACGCGCAGATCACCCTCCAGCGCAAGCACAAAATGCATCGCGTGGTGCGCATGCAGCGTTCTGAGCGACCCGGGACCGCGCGTGGCCAGCACGGGCGGCCAGGGCTCCGCGTACAGCCCCGCCGGCATGGACGACAGTTGCATGTGCGGATGCTAGCAGCACTTGCCGGCCGATGTCACGGTGGGAACGCAAGCGACTCCGCCCCCCTCGAGACGAGGCTGGGCGAGCGACTGATCTGGTACGCTTGGGCCCGCGAGCGGACCGGCCGGGATAAGATCCGTTTCACCACTGAGTGACGCTAGAGGGAGAGCGGCATGAGATGTCCTCGCATTCTGTGGCCGATCCTTGTCGGCGCGAGCATTGCATCCGTGGCGCCTGCCGTTGCCCAGCATGAGCACCCCGCCGGCGATCCGGGGAAGCTCGGCAAAGTGAATTTTCCGATTTCCTGCAGCCCGTCGGTCCAGGCGCAATTCAGCATCGCCGTCGCGATGCTCCATTCCTTCTGGTACGAGAAGGCCAGCGATACCTTCGAAGCCGTGGCGAAGGAAGAGCCCGCGTGCGGCATGGCCTACTGGGGAATGGCCATGACGCGCTACCATCCTCTCTGGGAAGCGCCCGGCCCCGCGGACCTGAAGGCGGGCGCGGCCGCCCTGGAGAAGGCGAAGTCGGCGGGCGCGAAGACGCAGCGCGAACGCGACTACATCGCGGCCCTCGAGACGTTCTACAAGGACAGCGACAAGATCGACCATCGCACCCGCGCCCTGGCCTACGAAAAGGCGATGGAGCAGATGCAGGCGCGCTACCCGGGCGACCAGGAGGCGGCCGTCTTCCATGCGCTCGCCCTGCTCGCCACCGCGCCTCCCGCCGACAAGACGTATGTCAATCAGAAAAAGGCCGGTGCGATCCTCGAGAAGATTTTCGTCGCGCAGCCGGAGCACCCCGGAGTGGCCCACTACATCATCCACGCCTACGACTACCCGTCGCTGGCGGAGAAAGCGCTCGACGCGGCGCGGCGCTATGCGACGATCGCCCCCGACTCGCCGCACGCTCTTCACATGCCTTCGCACATTTTCACGCGTCTCGGCCTCTGGCAGGAGTCCATCGATTCCAACCTCGCCTCGGCGGCCTCGGCGCAGAAGAACAACTCGCCGGGCAACGAGCTGCACGCGAAGGACTATCTGATCTACGCCTACCTGCAGGAGGCACGCGACGTCGAGGCGAAAAACGAGCTCAAGGCCGTGCTCGAGGGCCGATCGAACGACCCGCAGTATATGAACTGGCTGTACGCCATGGGCACCTCGCCGGCGCGCTACGCCGTCGAACGGCATCAATGGGCCGAAGCCGCGGCGCTGCCCGTGCCGGCGAACCTATTTCCCCGTGAACGCTACGCCTGGACGGAAGCGAATCTGCACTTCGCGCGCGCCCTCGGCGCGTCGCGTGCCGGCAGCACCGAAGCGGCCCGAAAAGACCTGCAGCAGCTTGGGTCCATTCGGGAAACTCTTGTGCAGGAGAAGAACGAATACTGGGCCGACCAGGTCGACATCCAGCGCGAGATCGCCACGGCCTGGATCACTCTGGCGGAGGGCAAGCGCGAAGAGGCCCTCCGGCAGATGCGTTCTGCCGCCGATCACGAAGACAGGACCGACAAGCACAACGTCACTCCGGGGGTCATCCTGCCGGCCCGCGAGCTGTTGGGGGAGATGTTGCTGGAGCTGAAGCAGCCGGCCCAGGCCGTGGTGGAATTCGAAGCCACGCTCCGCACGGCTCCCAACCGCTTCAATGCGCTGGCCGGAGCGGCACGAGCGTCGGAGATCTCCGGCGACAGCGAAAAGGCGAAAGGCTATTACGCCAGGCTGCTGGCCCTCTGTGACCATGCCGACGGCGACCGGCCCGACCTGCAGGCCGCGCGGTCGCTCATTGACGGCTTCTGAGGCCTCGGCATAGGATGGGGAGCAATCCCTTCTCTCGCTGAGCGTCGAGGTTTTTGGTCTTGGACAAGGGCGATCCGATCTCCCGGGAACGAGTGACGGGCCTGCTCACGACGTGGGCGGGGGGAGACGAGCGTTCGGGGGACCGCCTCTCCTCGACCTTGTACCAGGAGCTCCGGCGCATGGCGCGGCGCCGGCTCCGCGGCGCGCGCGGAGTGACTCTCGACACGACCGGGCTCATCCACGAGGCCTACCTGAAGCTGGTCGACGGCTCCAGGGCGAAGGTCCGCGACCGGGGCCACTTCCTCGCCCTGTCCGCCCGAGTCATGCGCCAGGTCGTGGTGGATCACGTGCGCCGAAGGACGGCCGCGAAACGAGAGGGCAGAAACCATGACGCCTCTCTGAGCGGAATCGCCGCTCCCCTGAGCATGAGCGCCGAGGACCTGCTCGCGCTGGACGAGGTTCTGGGAAGGCTGAAGACTCTGGACCCGCGCGCGGCCCGGTTGGTCGACCTGCGTTTCTTCGGGGGTGTTTCGATCGAAGAAGCCGCCGGGATCCTCGGGGTCTCGATCACCACCGCCAAGCGGGACTGGGAGAGGACCCGGGCGTTTCTGTACAAGGAGCTGAGGCGGCGACCGCCTGCCTGAGATGGAAATCCAGCCTCGCGTTCAGCCGGTCGTGAGGTGGAGGGGATGATGAAGGGAACCCCCGGTGGCCACGGACGGCCCTGAGCGCTGGCGTCGAATCGCTGCCCTGTTCGATGAGGCGCTGAAGCTGGCGCCGGAACGCCGCGACGAGTTTCTGAACGCGGCGTGCGGTGGCGATTCGGAATTGAATCGCGAGGTGGTCGAGCTGCTGGAGGCTTCGAAGCATGCCGCCGATTTCCTCGAACACCCCGTGATATCGCCGCGCGCCGCCGAGTTCCTCGCACAGATAGCGGACAGGCCAGGATCGGACCGGGCTTCGCGGCCACCCTGGAACGCGGCGCCCCCCGAGATGATCGGGAAGACCCTGGGTCACTACCGCATCCTCGAGCAGGTTGGCGCCGGAGGGATGGGAGTGGTCTACCGCGCCCGGGACGAACACCTGGACCGCGACGTGGCCCTGAAGGTCCTGCCTGCGGGGGCTCTCGCCGACGAGGCCTCGCGGCGCCGCTTCCGCAAGGAAGCGCTGTCCCTGTCCCGCCTGAACCATCCGAACATCGATGCGGTGTATGACTTCGACACGCACGAAGGGGTCGACTTTCTGGTCCTTGAATACGTGCCAGGCGAGACGTTGAGGGAACCGCTGCGCTCGGGCCCGTTGCAGATCGAGGAGGTGCGGCGCCTTGCGCGGCAGCTCCTGGAGGGACTGGCGGCCGCGCACGCGCAAGGGGTGCTGCACCGGGATCTGAAGCCGGAGAACCTGCGCGTGACCCCTGACGGGCGCCTGAAGATCCTGGACTTCGGGCTCGCCACGCTCATCGGACCCGCCAGCGAGACGGCCTCCACCCGGACGGTCACGAAGATCGACGGACTGCGGGGCACGCCGCCTTACATGGCGCCGGAGCAGCTGCGAGGAGAAACAGTGGACGCGCGCACCGATCTGTTCGCCGCCGGCGCGATCCTGTACGAGATGGCGACCGGCCGGCGGCCATTCATGCAGCCCACCGAGCCGCTCCTGATCGAGGCGATCCTCCATCGGGCGCCTCCCATGCCGCGCTCCCTGAACCCGGCGATTCCGGAAGGCCTGGAAGCGGTTCTCGTGAGGGCGCTCGAGAAGGAACCGGAGAAACGCTACCAATCCGCAGCCGGGTTCCTCACCGCCCTGGACGCGGACGAATCGACCGGGACGCCGGGATGGACGCAGGAGGAGCTGCCGCCGAAGGCAGGGTCGGAGACGCTGCGTGGACCCTGGCCACCCCGCAAGAGACTGGCGCTGACGGCTGCCCTCACGGTCGTCCTGGGGACGGTGACGGGGGTGGGGATCTATCTCTACTTCGGCCGCGGCGCCATCGATTCCCTCGTGGTGCTGCCGTTCCAGAACCGGGACACCGACCCCGAGTCCGAATACCTGAGCGACGGCATGACCGAAACGATCATCAACAAGGTGTCCGAGCTCCCGGCGGTGAAGGTCATCTCCCGAAACTCGTCCTTCCACTACAAGGGTCGGAAAGTGGAGCCGCGGGAGGCGGCGCGCGAGCTGAAGGTGCGGGCCGTCCTGGCGGGGTACATCCAGCGCCAGGGACAGGATCTGGTGGTGAGCGCCGAGCTCGTGGACACGCAGAGCGACCGGCATCTCTGGGGGCAGCGCTACACCGCGAAGTTCTCGGACGTCCTCCGGGTGGAGGAGGACATCGCCGCGCGGATTTCCGAAGAGATGCGCCTGCGCCTGACGGGTGAAGAGAAGCGCCGTCTCATGAAAAGGCCGACCGAGGACCCGGAGGCGCACACGTTCTATCTCAAGGGTCGGCATGTGCTTCTGAACCAGTGGGGAACCAAGGGCGGTGCCCAGGAGGCGATCGATTTCTTCAATCGTGCGATTGCGGCGGACCCCGGCTACGCCCTTGCCTATGTCGGTCTGGCCGACAGCTACTACAGCCTTTCGGACATCCATCTGAAGGCGATCGATGCCATGCCGCGGGCCCGGGCGGCGGCCCTCAGGGCGCTCGAGCTGGACGACGAGCTGGGCGCGGCGCACGCTTCGCTGGGGGTCATCAAGCGGGCCTTCGAGTGGGACCTGACCGGCTCTCAGCGCGAGCTTCGGCGGGCGATCGATCTCGCGCCGAGCGACGCGTCTGCGCATATGATGCTCGGCATGTCGCTGGCGGCCACGGCCAATGCCGGAGAGGCGGAGGCCGAGATCCGGCGGGCCCTGGAACTGGATCCACTCGAGCCCTTCACTCGTGGCTACAGCGCCCTCTCGCTCTACCTGATCAGGCGGTACGAGCAGGCGGAATCCGTGCTCAAGTCCCTCGTCGCCGAGGACCCCAAATTGCAGATCGGCCACGCCTACCTTGGACTGGTCTACGAGCAGATGGGCCGGTCACGGGAAGCTGTCGAGGAGTTCCGCACGGCGACCCGCGTGGGTGAGTCGACCGAGGCGCTGGCGCAGCTCGGACACGCCCTCGCGGTCGCGGGCGAACGCGAGGAGGCGATCCGCGTGCTCGGCCAGCTCGAGAAAATGTCGGCATCCCAATACGTGAATCCCTTCAGCGTCGGGCTCATCCATGCCGGCCTGGGGGATCTGGACCAGTCGTTCGCCTGGTTCGACAGGGCGGTCGAGGACCGCTGCGAGTGGATTTCCATCATGGCCGTCGATCCGCGTCTCGACGGCCTTCGAGACGACCCGCGGTTTCAGGCGCTGCTCAAGCGGGTCGGGATCGCGCCGGGTCTCAGCACGTGGACGTCACCCTCGCACGCCGGGAATCCGTCTTGATGTAGAATCCCGCCACTTCGTCGATACCAGCTCACGAGTCGGAGACTGTCGTTCGCCGCCTGGAGGTCGTGGCCCTGAGTATACGGACCGAGGCCCGTCGATCGGACGCGAAGCGACCCGTCTGTCCCCTCGGCCGGCCGCTCCTCCTGGTCCTGGTGGCGGCGGCCGTCCTGCTCGTCGTGCCCGCTTTCGCGCAGGACGTGACCTCGGGCTCGATGGCCGGCAAGGCGGTCGATCCGACCGGACGGGGCATCCCCGATGCCGTCGTCATCGTGACGTCGGAGTACGGAACCCGCACCACGAAGACCGATGAGCGTGGTCAGTTCATCCTGCCCAACCTGAAGCCGGGTACGTATACCGTGCGCATCGAGGCGCCCTCCGGATTCAACACGATGATCCAGAACGACGTCGTCGTGGGGCTCAACCAGAGGGCGTTTCTCAACTTTTCGTTGACCCCGGGAAAAACAGAAACGATCACCGTCAGCGCCAGGGCGCCGCTGGTCGATGCCACATCGACCTCATTCGACACCAACATCAAATACGAGGAGTTTGCCAGTTCCGTGCCTCTCGGACGCGCCTTCACCGACACGTTCGTGATTGCGCCAGGGGTCGTGAGCGGTCTGGGAACCGGGCAACCCAACCCATCGATCGGAGGCGCCTCGGGTCTGGAGAACTCCTACCTGATCGACGGTGTGAACGTCACCAACACGGGGTACGGCGGCATCGGGATGTACAACATCATCTACGGTTCCCTCGGCACCGGCGTCACCAGCGAGTTCCTCGACGAAGTCCAGATCAAGAGCGGCGGCTTCGAGGCGGAGTACGGTCAGGCTCTGGGCGGCATCGTGAGCGCCATCGTGAAATCGGGGACCAACGACTTCAAGGGGAGCGTGGCCTGGTACGCGAGCCCGCCGGCGATGCGCGGCTCGAGCGAATCGGTCGATCTCTCGGTGGGGACTTCCAACACGACCGCGCGCGGGGTCAACGACTTCGCATTCTCGGCGGGGGGGCCCGTCAAGAAGGACAGGCTCTTCTATTTCCTCGCCTACAACCCGGTCATCACGACCGAGCAGCGGCGCGCAACCAGGAATCCGAACCCGGCCTTCGCGGCCGCGTCGGCGGGACCATCCGGCGTGTCGGACTACAACGGCGCTCCCGTGTTCGACGAAGCCACCAACGCCAATGCGTTCGGGGTCACCTCGCTCGCCTTCCCGTCATCGACCAGGGATCTCGAGAGAAAGCGCACCGCCGGCAACTATGCGTTCAAGCTCACCTGGGACGTGACGCCGCAGCAGCAGGTCGAGCTGACGGCCTTCGGGGATCCCATCACGGGCGAGAGCGGGGCGCAGCGGCAGGATGCACCCCTTTACTCCGACTTCGCGACGGGAGGCGGCGAAAGCCGCATCGACTACGGCGCCAACAACCAGGCGCTCAAGTGGAACGCGGTCTTCGGCCCCAGGTTCTTCGTCGAGGGCATCGTGGGACATCACAAGGGGACGTTCCGCGAGGGCTCGGAGGTCGACGCGACCAACTATCACGACATCCGGAACGTCCTGGAGTTCAGCCGGGGCGCGGATCATTACATGGACCCCATGACCGGCCAGCCGGTCCCGTTCGATCTCACGCCGGTGGCGCCGTCCCGGGGCGGCATCGGACAGAACGTGGACCAGGACGACGAGTCGACGACCTACAAAGTGAAGCTCACGAACCATTGGGGCCGGCACGAAGTCACCTACGGTCTCGAATACGTCGACATCGCCTTTCGAGAGACCTCCCGCTACACCGGCCCGACGTTCCAGTACAAAACAGGGCTCCGCGGGCCGAACGGCCTGCCGCTGGATGCCAACGGCGACGGAGTCCAGGATTCGGACATCGTGACCACCCGCAGCGGCGCTCTCGTGAACGTCATGAACGACGCCGGGAACGGGACCAACGGAAGCGTCGGCATCGCGTACGACACGCCGAATGTCTTCAATGTCTTCCGCGCCCGGCTTTCCCCGAGCTCTCCGCCGACCCAATCCCACGAATACGACGGGTTCATCGAGGACACGTGGTCGGTGGGGTCGCGTGTGACGGTCAAGGCGGGCCTGCGGATGACGACGGAGACGGTCGAGGGATCGGGTGCTTTCGCGCTGACGCTGGGGGGGACGACGACCACCTATGCGCCGAGCCAGTACACCTTCGCGGGCAATCTGGCGCCCCGGCTCGGGGTCATCTGGGATGTCCTGGGCGAGGGCAAGAGCCGGTTGTGGCTCAACTGGGGCCGTTACTTCGAGCGCGTCCCGAACGATCTTGCGTCGCGCGCGTTCAGCAACGAGATCACAGTCGTCGGGGCGAACTTCGACGACCGGAATCTCACCAGGCAGGCCACGACTCCCGGCGCCGCCTGCGAGGACGCGGGGGGAAATCCGGTCGTCTGCGCGGCGCTGGCGCCGGTGTTCGTTTTCGGGCTGCAGCCGACGGACGTCCTGGCGGGAGCGAAGCTCCCCTACGAGGACGAGCTGTCGGGCGGGTTCGCTTTCGAGGTCACGCCGAATTCATCCTTCGAGGTCCGGGCCATCTACCGCAGCCAGGGTCGCGCCCTCGAGGACATGCAGCCCAGCGCGGTGGAGCAGGTCCAGAATTTCTACTATGGCATGAGCGGGGGATTCCCTTACGATCCCTTCGGCGGAAGTCCCGCGGCTCGCGCCAGCACGACGTATCCGGCGCAGCCGTTCGGATCGGACGAGCTGGGGAATCCGGGCACGAGCAAGGTGCCCCCGGGCGGACGTTTCGGTTTTCCGAAGGCGAAGCGGGATTACAAGGCCTTCGAGCTCGTCTACACGCGGCGCCTTCACGACCACTGGTTGATGCTCGCCGATTTCCGGTACGCGCGACTGGCCGGCTTCTACGAAGGATTGTTCCGCAACGACAATCTCCAAAGCGATCCGAACTACACCTCGTTGTACGATTTCCCGGATTCAGCCCTGACGCACTCGCAGTTCACCGTCGGACCGCTGCCGACCGACGTGACCCAGGTGCTCCGGGTCCACCCCAGCTATCAGTTCGACAACAAGGTGCGTCTCGGGGCGAGCCTGAACTGGTCGTCCGGCACCCCCCGCACTTCGATGCTGGCGCATCCCGTCTATCGCAACAGCGGAGAAATTCCCGGGATCGATCCGATTTACGCCTACTGGTCGGACCCGGACGTCGCCACGAGCGGCTGCAACTCCGGCGTCGGCTCTCCCTGCGTCCTGGCAAAGACGAAGAGCCTCGCCGCCGCCCTGTCGGATCCCACCGCCGTGACGTCGCCCTTCCTGTTCGATTACACGCCGGTCAAGCGGGGAAACCTGGGGAGAATCCCCGACCACATGACTCTTGATCTCCATGCCGACTATCCGCTGATCGCCGGGAAGATCACCTACCAGTTCATGGTCGATGTCTTCAATGTCTTCAACGAGCAGCAGCCGGCACGCTTCGACGACAACATCGAGATGCAGGCCGGCATACCGGACCCGGATTTCCTCAAACCTGTCGAGTATCAGGCCCCGCGAACCGTGAGATTCTCGGTACGCGCGAGCTTCTGACCGGATTCGCCTCAGGGATCGACGTTCTCCCTCAGCTTCCGAATCTCCGGGAACCACTGAGGTGTTCGTCTGCACGATTGACTAGGGTGCGAACCCTATTGAAAAGCCATTTCATCAGGAGTACAGAAGATCGCTCGATGTGAGTCGACCTCTCCTCGTGGCGTTCGCTTTGAAGCATGGAAGGAGGAAGAGCGATGATGACAAGAACACGCTGGAGTCTTCTGGCTGTGCTGCTCGTCGCCGTCGTGTTCGTCTGTGGGTACGCGACCTTGGCGACGGCGGACCGGGTTTCCCACCCGGTATCGGCGTTCACCCATTCAGTCTCGGGACCCGAGGGACTGACTGCGGTATCGCCCGACGCCGGTTTCTGCGGCGGTGAAGGTGCGGCTTCGACCGATGGGTTGCCGCAGGGTCCCGACGCGGTCTGTCCGCATTGCACCCCTCCCCAGCAGGCTTGTCCGATGTGCTGCCCGGACTCCCACTGCGGAGTGTGCCAGGGCACCCGCTGCATCTGTTGTTAGCAATGCGCCAGCGGCGTTTCGTCTGACCATCGCTGTGAGGAGAGGTCCGGCCGGGCGAGGTGTTGGAAGCCTCGCCCGGCCTGCATTACGTACGCGTTTTCACGTACGTGTTGGGCGGTCCGAAGCACCTGGAACCCGATTGACAGAGGGCGATTTTCAGCGTAGAAGCGATCTCAACTGAATCCGTGTCTCTGGCCAGGAGCGAAGCGGAAGCGGGTAGGTGCGCCTGCTTCGATCTCACGCGGTGAGCGGCGGATGATTCCTCGAGTCGCGCCCCCCAGGGAGTACGCGGCCGACGGCTACCTGCCCAGGCCGACGGCCGAAAGGAAAGGCATCGGTCTCTGTCTTTCGGGGGGAGGATATCGGGCGACGCTCTTTCATCTCGGCGCGCTGCGCCGCCTCGACGAGCTGGGGATCCTCCCGCAGATCGATACGATCACGTCGGTTTCAGGCGGCAGCATCACGGCCGCCCACCTGGCCGCCCGGATGCCCAGACCGCTGAACGGCCGTGTCCCGAACTGGGAGGAGACCGTCGCCAGGCCGCTCCGTGAGTTCACCGGGAAGAACATCCGGACCGGGCCCATCCTCAAGAGACTCCTGATCTGGAACTGGTTCCGGTCGGGCACGAGCGTCGAGGCGCTCGCCGATGCCTATGAGAAGAACCTGACGCCGATGAAACTCAAGGACCTGCCCGATCGCCCCGATTTCATTCTGTGCGCCACGGACATGGCATTCGGCGATTGCTGGCGCTTCACGAGAACGTCCATCGGAGCGTACGAGCCGGGATACATCATCCCGACTCCGGCGGACTGGCCTCTCGGGAAAGCGGTCGCCGCGTCCTCCTGCTTCCCCCCGATCTTCGGGCCTATGCGAATGCCGTTCAGGGCTTCGGCGTATGCGAAGGGCAAGGCGGCGCCCGGACCGGCGCGCGACGCCGCCATCGCGGACCTGAGGCTCACCGACGGCGGAGACTACGACAACCTGGGGCTCGAGCCGGTCTGGAAGGACCATGCGGTCGTGCTGGTCTCGGACGGGGGCGGGACGTTCGATTTCCAGGGCGACAGGAATCTGTTCTGGCGGATCGGCCGCTACACCGCGATCATCGAGAATCAGGCCATCGCTTTGCGCAAGCGCTGGCTGATCTCCAACTTCAACGCGGGCGTCATGCACGGCGCGTATTGGGGCATCGGGAGCGCCCGATCGCGCTACAACACCGGGGACACGCAGGGGTATTCTCTCGATCTGGCGCAGAACGTCATCGGCGAGATCCGGACCGATCTGGACGCGTTCTCGGACGCGGAAGCATCCGTCCTGGAGAACCACGGATATTTCCTGGCGGACGCCGCGGTGCGGAAGCATCTGTCCGAGCTCGTTCCCACCCCCGCTCCTGCCCTGGTGCCCCCGAGACCCGGTTGGATGGTCAGCGAAGACAGGATCAGGCAGGCCCTCGCCGACAGCGGGGAACGGAGGATTCTGGGGCGGAGCTGAACCGGGCCCGACGGAGGTGGCGATGCGCTCTTTGACTCGATCCAGAATCAGGCTCGCCCTCGAGTGGTCGACTGTCCTCATGGTGCTCGCCGCTGCAACCGGCTGCGCCACCATCAGACTGGTGGGCGATTACGACCAGCAGATCGACGAGGGCGTGACGGCGCTCCAGAGGCAGACCGAGACGTTCCTGGTGAAGCTCGAATCCGTCGGCGGCAACAGGGTGGCGCCCTATGAATCGAACCAGGCGTTCTACGGGGAAGCGAAAGTCGCCATCAGCTCGCTGCGGGTTCGCGCCGACGCGACGGAGCGCAACAGCCTGACCGTGCAAATGCTCGACAAGCTTCAGAACAACTTCAACCGGCTCGAGAACGACCACAGACACGGCATCGCGAAGCAGGAGCTGTCACTCTATCGAGGGGGATTCAACAGCCAGTTCACGGCCATCCTGACTTTCGAGCTCGCGAAAAGGCGGGGCGAGCAGCCGGATCCCGGGAAAGCGGCGCAGGCGGCGACTCCGATTCCTGGACAGTGAGGAGACATGCCATGAGCCTCGATGTGTCCGACCTGGCCGGTAAAATGCTGGAGGCCGCAAAGGGGGTCGTGGGGAACCGATGGCCGACGACGAAAAAATACTTTGAATCGGAGGCCAGGATGTTCGCCGAACGCTTCGCGAGCATCGAGCAACTGCTTGCCGGCGGGGTGATTTCGGAGGAGCGGGCCAGGAGCCACGTGGAATTCCAGAAGGAGGCGTGGGAGACCGTGCTGCTCGCCGTCGCGGGGCTCAATCAGCTCATGGTCGAAGAGGCCCTGAACGCCGCGCTGAAGGCCGTGCGAACGATCGTCAACAAGGCCGTGGGTTTCGCGCTTCTCTGAGCCCCGCCCTGCACCGCCGCACCGGTCCCCGATCACTCCGATCCGGTCAGCGGCGTCACCGCCTCGACGTCCTCTTCGCCGGTGCGGATGCGGTAGACCTTCTGCACCGGCAGGACGAAGATCTTGCCGTCGCCGACCTCGCCGGTCCGGCCCGATCGCATGATCGCCTGCACCGTCCGCTCGACGAACGGCTCGGAGACGCCGATGTCGAGGCGGACCTTGTCGACCAGGTCCATCTTCACGGTGGTGCCGCGGTAGGTCTCGACGCTCTCCAGCTCTCCGCCGTGGCCGCGAGCCGGCGTGATCGTCAGTCCGCGGACCTCTTCCTTGTAGAGAGCCTCGAGGACGTCGTTCAGCTTCTCCGGGCGCACGATGGCGACGATCAGCTTCATGTCCGGACCTCCGGCGGCATCCGGGCGGGCGGCGCATGCTCGGCCATCACCAGGATCGCCCCTTCGCCGCTGGTGTACGCCTCCTCCCCGTGCTGGGGAACGTCCAGCCCGACCCCCTCCTGCCTCCTGCCGGCGCGCATCTCCGACACGGCTCCGATCAGCTTCAACAGTCCGAACGTGACGACGCCGCTGTAGGCTGCCGTCGCGGCGACCGCCAGCGCCTGCCGTCCCACCTGCGACGGATTCCCCGACAGGAGGCCGTCTGTCCCGCCCCAGGCGCGCGACGCGAACACCCCGGTGAGCAGCGCCCCGAACGCGCCACCGACGCCGTGCGCCGCCAGGACGTCGAGGGAATCATCGAGGCGCGTCCGCGACCGCCACTGGATGACATAGTAGGAAGGGAGCGCCCCGAGGGCTCCGATCGCCAGCGCCCCCATGGGGGATACGAACCCGGCGGCCGGGGTGATCGCGACCAGCCCCACGACGATACCGGTCGCCGCCCCCACCGCCGTCGCCTTGCCGGTCCGCGTGAGATCGAGCAGCATCCAGACGAGAAGCGTCGCGGTCGGCGCGAGCAGCGTGTTCACGAAGGCGAGCGCGGCCGTCGCGTTCGCCGCCAGCGCGCTCCCCCCGTTGAACCCGAACCAGCCGAACCACAGAAGGGACGCCCCCAGGAGCACGAACGGCACATTGTGCGGCAGGAGCGCCTGCCGTCCGTAGTCCTTGCGCGGACCCAGCACGACCGCCGCCACCAGCGCCCCCGCCCCGGCGTTGACGTGCACCACCGTCCCCCCCGCGAAATCGAGCGCCCCCAGCCGCGCCAGCCAGCCGCCTCCCCACACCCAGTGCGCGACCGGCGCGTAGACGACCAGCGCCCACGACGCGATGAACGCCAGGTACGGCCCGAACCGCATGCGCTCGACGATCGAGCCGGAGATCAGGGCCGCCGTGATGATGGCGAAGGTCGCCTGGTACCCCATGAACAGGAGGTGCGGGATCGACCCCTTCGTCTCGAGGCCCACGCCGCTCAGGAACAGGTGGGCCCCACCGCCAACGAGCCCGTTCCCGGGAGCGAAGGCGAGACTGTACCCGACAGCGACCCAGGCGAACCCCACCGCGCCGAGGGATCCGAGACTCATCATCATGGTGTTCAGGACGTTCTTCGAGCGGACCAGCCCGCCGTAAAAGAAGGCGAGCGCGGGCGTCATCAGCAGGACGAGCGCGGTCGACACGAGCATCCAGGCGGTGTCGGCGGCGTTCGACGGTTCGCCCGGCCCAATCATCGCGCCCGGGTGAGCCGGTGTGGGAAACGCGGCATGCAGGCCCTCCGTCAGAGGGGATTCTAGGCCGGTCGAGGGCTCGTCCGTCAACCGATGACGTGCAGTCCCGCCGGCACGGACGGCGGCTGCATGTGGTCATCCTAGCAGGTCCCGGGGGGCCGGCACGCTCATGGCCGCTAAGAGAGTCACAGCCAGTTGGTTCAAGACACGGTCCTCGGGTATTCGTATGATTCGGGCTGAGACGTAACAAGCGGAGCGCGGGCGATGAACAGCGCGGTCGGCAAGTGGGCGTTGGTCACGGGTGCCTCGAGCGGATTCGGCGTCGAGTTCGCGACCCTGCTGGCGGAGCAAGGCGCGAACCTGGTGCTGGCGGCTCGTCGCTCGGAGCCGATGGAGAAAGCAGGCGACCGAATCCGGCGAGAACGACGGGTGAACGTCGTCGTCGAATCGATCGATCTCTCGCTCCCCGGTTCGGCCGCAGAATTGAAGGCTCGCCTCGACCGACGTGGTATCGCCATCGACTTCCTCGTGAACAACGCTGGTCGGGGCCTCTACGGGGATTTCATCGATCAGCCGCTCGACGTGACTCTCGATATGCTGCGCCTCAACATGCTGACCGTGACGGAGCTCACGCACGCCTTCGGGGCCGACATGGTCGCTCGTGGAAGCGGTCACATCCTTCTGGTGGCGAGTCTGCTCGGGTACTCACCGACGCCCGGTTATGCGGCCTATGCCGCGAGCAAGGCCTACGTGCTGCTGCTGGGCGAGGCTCTGCACGCCGAGCTCGAACCGCGCGGCGTCTGCGTGACGGTGGTATCTCCCGGTGCCGCGGCCACCTCGTTTGGCGACGTCGCCGGTCAAAGGAACACCCTGGCTCTCCGAACCCTGATGATGCAGCCCCGGTCCGTGGCAAGAGCGGGCATTCGGGCGATGCTGGGCGGCCGATCGAGTGTGGTGGCAGGATTCCTCAACAAGCTGGTGGCTTTCTCCTATCGCCTGGCTCCGCGGCGCGTGCAGCGGACGATCATGCAAAAGGTCGTGTCAGGGTAGAGCGAGGACCAACACATGGATCCATTGGCTCTGTTCGGGATCAGTGTCGCATTCAGCTTCGCTGCATGGGGGGTCGTCGCGAGGCGGTATCTCTGGCCATGGCTCGGGAGCCTTCCGCGGGAACAGGCGCTCGCTCCGCTCCTCACCCTCCACGCGTTCCGCTTCATCGGTCTCGCGTTCCTGATGCCCGGTGTTGTCGAGCCGAGCCTGCCCGCCGCTTTTGCGCGTCCAGCGGCGTACGGTGACCTGATCGCCGCGGCGCTCGCCTTGCTCGCCCTGGCCGCCTTGCGAACCCCCTGGGGCGTCGCAGCCGTCTGGCTCTTCAACTTCTGGGGCGCGGCGGATCTGATCAACGCGTTCTACAACGGTCTGGTCGGGGTCAGGCCGCCGCCCGGATCGATGGGCGCGGCGTTCTTCATTCCGACGTCCGTCGTGCCGCTGCTCTTCCTGACGCACGCGATGATGTTCAGACTTCTGCTGCGCTCTCGAGCGGGCGGGAGCGGCCGGCGGTGACCGATCAAGGTCTCGAGGCTCGGCCCGCTGGAGCGCTCGCCTGTTCGGTTGGGGATAGAATGCGGCTGGCGGACAACGTCAGTGGGGCGGGCGCCGACGAAATCCTCCGGACCGGCCGCCGGGAAGGGCGCGCCCGACCACAACGCCTTCATGCAGACCGGGGCACGACTCGGGCCATACGTCGTCATCGCGCCGCTGGGGAAGGGCGGCATGGGGGAGGTCTATCGCGCGAAGGACACGCGCCTGGGCCGCGAGGTCGCCCTCAAGATCCTGCCGGAGCGCTCGGGCCGGAATCCTGAGGCGCTCGCCCGCTTCGAGCGCGAGGCGCAGGTGCTGGCGGCTCTTTCCCATCCGAACATTCTGACTATTTTCGACGTGGGCTCCGACGACGGCCGCTTCTTCGTCGTGACGGAGCTGCTGTCGGGGGAGACGCTGCGGAGCCGGATTGCCCGACGTCCCCTCCGCTGGTCGGAGGCGCTCCCCATCGGAATCGAGATTGCCGAAGGCCTTTCCGCGGCCCACGCCGCCGGGGTCATTCATCGCGATCTGAAGCCCGAGAACATCGTCCTGACCCCCGACGGGCACGTCAAGATCCTGGACTTCGGTCTGGCCCGCTGGTCTCGCGATACCGACATTGCGCAAGTTGAATTCGAGCCGACCGCCGCGCCGCCCACCGCGACGGGAACGGTGATGGGGACCACGCCCTACATGTCCCCCGAACAGTCGAGGGGGATGCACGTCGACGGGCGCAGCGACCTCTTCGCCTGGGGCTGCGTCATGCAGGAGATGCTGACGGGGCGCTCTCCCTTCTCGCGCGCCTCGCCGGCCGACACGACCTCGGCCATCCTGAAGGAAGACCCTCCTGCGCTCCCGGGTTTCGACGCCACCATTCCGCCGGGGCTGGATCGGGCGGTGCGACGGTGTCTGGAGAAGGACCCCGGTCGGAGGTTTCAATCGGCCCGGGATCTGGCGCTTCATCTGCGCCGCGTCCAGGAGGGCGTGTCCCTTCCAGAGGGGCCGGTGCCGGCGGCCGGAAGCGGGAGTCGTCCCGGCCGATCGAAAGCGATGACCGCCGCGATCGCCTTGATGGTCGTGATCGCGGGCGCCCTCGCCATCTATTGGACGATGGGAAGAAAGCCGGCCGGCGCCCCCGTCGCGTACGAGTCGCTGGCGGTGCTTCCCCTGCAGAACCTCTCCGCCGATCCGGAGCAGGAGTACTTCGTCGATGGCATGACCGACGCCGTGATCGAGGACCTTTCCAGGATCAAGGCCCTCAGGGTCATCTCGCGAACCTCCGTGATGCCCTACAGGGCGACGAGGCAGCCGCTGACGGAGATCGCGAGGCAGTTGAAGGCGGACGCCCTGATCGAGGGCTCCGTGATGCGTTCCGGAGATCGCGTCCGAATCAGCGTCCAGCTGATCGATGGATCTTCGGATCGGCATCTCTGGGCGGAGAGTTACGAGCGCGAGCTGAAGGACGTGTTCGCGCTCCAGAGCGAAGTGGCCCGGGCGATCGCGCAGCAGGTGCGCGCCGTCATGACGCCGCAGGAGCAGGAGCGTCTCGTGAAGACGCCCCCGGTCGACCCGGAAGCCTACGAGCTGTACCTCAAGGGTCGTCACATCATGATGCGCGGCGGGCTCGAGGACGCTCTGAGAGCGATCGAGGACTTCCAGGCGGGCCTGGCGAAGGATCCCGACAGCGCGCTGATCTATACGGGCCTGGCGGATGCCTACATCCACAGGATGAGCGATGTGCACGAGAATCCGGTGGAGGCGATCGCCCGGGCCCGGGCGGCCGCGCTGAAGGCGTTGCAGCTCGACGACTCTCTGGCGGAGGCGCACACCTCCCTGGCCGGCATCAAGCTGTTCTACGACTGGGATTGGGCCGGCGCCGAAAGCGAGCTGCGGCGGGCGATGGAGCTGAATCCGGGATATTCGCTCGCCTATCGCATGTACGGCATGTACCTGACGGTCGTCGGGCATCACCCGGAGGCCCTTCCTTACTTCGACAAGGCGCGCGCTCTGGATCCGCTCCAGGAGCGGAACTATCTGAACGAGGGATACTCGTCCTTCATGGCGCACCAATATGACGAAGCGATCGAGCAATACCGCCAGGGCTTCGCGATCGAGCCCGATCCGATGACTTATTTCGGTCTCGTGCTGTCGCTCGCAGAGAAGGGAGACTATCGGACCTCCATCGCGGAGGCCGAAAAGGCCACGAAGGCGGACGACAGCCCGCTTCTCCTGACCAGCCTGGCGAGCGCGTACGCGCGCGCCGGCCGGCGCGCCGACGCGAGCCGCGTGCTCGACCGGCTGGTGGAGTTGTCACGCCATCAGGGTCCTGCGCCGGCCTGGCACGGGAAGGCCAGCCGGTACGTGTGCCCTTATGAAGTGGCGGGAGTCTACGCCCAGCTCGGGGACAAGGACCGGGCGTTCGAGTGGCTGGACAAGGCGTATCGGAGCCGGAGCTGTCTCTACTGGCTGCGCCAGGATCCCAGGCTCGATTCGCTGCGCTCCGATCGGCGCTTCGAGGAGCTCCTGGACAAGATCAAGTTTCCGCAGTAGGCCCGACGGAACACCCGCCGTCGCAGACGGCGCTTCAGTTGCCCAGCCTGAGGTGGACCCAGTCGTTCCCGTTGCAGAAGAGACCCACGCCGGGCGAGCCGAAGTGCCCGACGACGACCCCCTGGAACGCGCTCGCGTAACTGTCGACCCAGCCCCCGGAGTTCCTGGCCGGCTCCGCACGGCGATCCTGGTACTTGCCCGGCTGGAGGACGTCGACGTAATTCCTGCCGGGAGCGTCCTGTCCGAGATTCAACAGCTCCTGGAACGACCACCCCTTGTCCTCGGTCGAGCGCGCCGCCACCAGGAGAGCGGGCTTCGCCGGTGAGACCACCAGAAACGCGAAGTCCCTGGCGTTCTTCCCGTCGAAATTTCCGGCGGCGACTCCCAGGCACGGGCCCCCCTTGTGCTTCTTCTTCTCCGCCTTCACGACATCGGCCGAATAGTCGTCGGCCTGGATCAGCCGGTACGACGGGAAGACCCTCGGGATCTCCGCACGCAGCGGCTCCGGCACCGCCCGGGTGCACGCATCGTCCGCGGCGTCCTGCGCGGCCAGCGCGCCCGAGGCGCCGGCGATCATTCCCACGAGACTCACGACGGCTGCGATTGTCGTCCTGTTCATTCCATCCTCCGCGGGGCTCGAGATCGCCCGGCGGATCAATTTAGCGTCCGGGGCCTGCGTTTGCACGTCCTCGATCCGTCGGGCGGGAGGCGCGCGCCTTGAAAGTACGTGCGTTCCGGCCCAGACTGGGTCGCGGCCGGCTCATCGGCCGACCGGGGCGGTCCCGCAAGACCGCCGCAGGAGGATGGAATGAAGAAGCGCAGGCTGGGACGCAGCAATCTGGAGGTGTCGGCCCTCGGGCTCGGATGCATGGGAATGAGCTACGGCTACGGTCCGGCCGCGGACAGGAAGGACATGATCTCTCTCATGCGCTCGGCCGTCGACCGCGGCGTCACGTTCTTCGATACGGCCGAGGCGTACGGGCCCTACACGAACGAAGAGCTGGTGGGCGAGGCGCTGGCCCCCGTCCGCGATCGAGTGGTGATCGCCACCAAATTCGGCTTCAAGTTCGGTCCGAAGGGGGAGCAGACGGGCGTCGACAGCCGGCCCGAGCACATCAGGCAGGTCGCCGAGGCGTCACTGAAGCGACTGCGGACCGGGACCATCGATCTCTTCTACCAGCACCGCGTCGACCCGGAGGTGCCGATCGAGGATGTGGCGGGGGCGGTGAAGGACCTGATTCGGGAAGGCAAGGTCGGGCACTTCGGTCTTTCGGAAGCGGGCGTGAAGACCATCCGCCGCGCGCACGCGGTCCAGCCGGTCACCGCTCTTCAGAGCGAGTACTCGCTGTGGTGGAGACGCCCCGAGGACGAGGTGTTGCCGGTCCTCGAAGAGCTCGGCATCGGCCTGGTCCCGTTCAGCCCTCTGGGCAAGGGCTTCCTCACGGGACGGATCGACGAGAACACGACCTTCGACCGCTCCGACTTCCGCAACATCGTCCCACGCTTCACGCCCGAGGCCCGGAAAGCGAACCAGGCGCTCGTGGATCTGCTCCGCCAGATCTCGGATCGCGGGAGGGCGACGCCGGCGCAGATCGCGCTCGCCTGGCTGCTGACCCGGAAGCCCTGGATCGTTCCCATTCCCGGCACGACGAAGCCGGCCCGTCTCGAGGAGAACATCGGAGCGGCCGCCGTCGAGCTGACGCCCGACGACCTCCGCGACATCGACCGCGCCGCCTCCCGGATCACCGTGCAAGGGGACCGGTACCCGGAGCGCCTGGAACGGATGACCGGACTCTGATCCTATAATGCGTCTCAGGCCCTGGCGACACATCCCAAGGTCGAGTCTCGGAGGTCGGAACGCATGAAAGCAGGACGGCTGCTCGTTCCCCTGCTCCTCGCCGTCGCGTCCCTGGCGCAGGCCGCGGAGCGCGACCCGGTCCGGGACTTCGTGACCGCCTACATCGCCAAGTACAAGATCCCCGGAGTGGCGCTCATGGTGCGCAGGCAGGGTCGGGTCGTGCGCTCCGAAGGGTACGGCGTGGCGAATCTGGAGCACCGCGTGCCGGTGAAGCCGGAGACGGTGTTCCAGTCGGGGTCGATGGGCAAGCAGTTCACCGCGATGGCCGTGATGACGCTCGTCGAGGAGGGCAAGCTGGCGCTCGACGACCCGGTGTCGAAGTATCTGGACGCCCCGGCCGATTGGAAGGGGATGACGGTGCGGCATCTGCTGACGCACACGTCGGGTCTGGGCGATTACCCGGCGGATTTCCCGCTGCAGAAGGACGCCACCGAGGACGAAGAGCTGAAGATGGCGATGGCGCAGAAGCTGTCGTTCGCCCCCGGAGAGAAATGGGCGTACAGCAACCTGGGCTATCTGACGCTGGGGGGCCTGATCCACAAGGTGAGCGGCCAGTTCTACGGCGACCTTCTGGCGCAGCGCGTGTTTGGTCCGCTGGGGATGACGCGGACGCGGATCATCAGCGAGGCCGACATCGTCCCCGACCGGGCGGCCGGCTACCGCCTGGTCGACGGCGTGATCAAGAACCAGGAATGGGTGGCCCCCTCGGTGAACACGACCGCCGACGGCAGCCTGTATTTCAGCGTCCTGGATCTGGCGAAATGGGACGAGGCGCTGGAGGCGGGGAAGATCGTGAGCAAGGCGAGCTACGACGCGATGTGGTCGCCTGTCAGGCTGAACGACGGGAGCACCGCCCCGTACGGATTCGGCTGGGGGATCCATCAGGCGGCGAACGGCCACCGGCTGATCGAGCACACCGGCTCCTGGCAGGGGTTCACGACCTACATCGGGCGCTATCCGGACAACCGCCTGACGGTGGCGGTGTTGTGCAACCTGGCGGGCGCGACTCCCTCGTACATCGCGCGTCGGGTGGCGGGAATGTACGACCCGGCGCTGACCCCTCCACCGCGCAAGGCCGTGACGCTCGACGCCGCGAAGGTGAAGCGATTCGAAGGCGTCTATCAGCTCGACGAGCATCGTGTCACGATCGGCGCCGCCGGCGCCGGCGGTCGGCTCCTGCTGAAGACGCAGGATCTGTCGCACGAGCTGGTTCCGGAGTCAGAGACCGATTTCTTCGAAGAAGACTCTGACCGGACGTACCGCTTCGTCGTGAGGGACGGGAGGGTGACCGGATTGGAGATCGCCCTGCCGGACACGATCGTGTACAGGAAGATCGAGTAGCCGGGATCTCATCGCCGCGCTTCGGCCACCTCGACGCGCCGCAGGATACGGTAGCGCTCCGGCGCGCCGCAGGTCGTCAGCGCCTGGTCCTCGCAGGTGCGCTCGACCACCTCGACCGGGTTGTCGATCGTCCCGGAGATCATCCGGCCGTCCTTGAGGCTCATCACGATGCGCACGTCGAACGTCTCCTGGCCGATGCGGCCGGCGAACTTCCCGTCGCCGGTCCGGCCGACTTCGATCCAGTTGTTGGGTCCGTCGGCGACCGGCTCGCGCATCCAGTCCGCCTTCAGCGGGATCTGCGGCGCCTTCGGCGGCACGTGGCGCACCAGCAGCGTCGCGGTCTTCGCTTTCTTGTCCACCGCCTCGAGCGTCACGTCGAAATCGATCGAGTCCTCGCCAAGCAGGATGTAGGTTCCGTCCGCCCAGGAGACCGGCGTTCCATGGGGGAACACGAAATGATCGCCGGGCCCGGCCAGCGTCTTCTGCCTCTGCGCGATGCTGATGTCGGCATAGAACGTCAGCAGATCGGTGATCGGCCCGATGAGCAGGGGGTGGACGACGGCGAGGTTCGGGATGGCGAGCGCGCCTCCCGGCGCGAGCGAGAGCCGCTGCCGGAAATCGACGCTCGCGGACGGCAGCGCGACGGGCGATCCGTCCGCCGCCAGGCCGGACCACGCGTACTCCTCGACGAAGCCTCCGTTGGAGTCCGCGACGACGGTCCCGGTCGCGTCGGCCTCGAAGCGCCGGGTCACGGCGCCGTTCTGGTTCGAGGTCGCCATGTGATAGCGCAGTGTCTCGCCTGTCCGGTAGCGGCGCGGCGGAATCGCCCGGTCGGCATCCCCGGCGCGCGCCTGGGCGAATGAGGCCAGCGCGACCGCGGCGAGCACACCCGTCCGTACCGATCGTCTCATGAAGACACCTCCAGTCCCTGGCAGAAAAGCCGCATCTGACCCTCGATCAGGCGATCGGTACCCCGGAACGGGGGCCCTTCGATCGCCCAGACCATCGAAAGCCCGAGCTGCACCGTCTTGAACGCCATCACCAGATCCTGCATCGGAATATCGCGCCGCATGAGACCGCGCGCCTGCAGACGGCGGAACAGCGTCTCGATGGGGGGATCGATCACCTTCTGCAGGGCGGCGAGGTGCTGCAGGAGGGCGGGGGAGGCGGCCGGCAACTCCGCGAGGAAGACGCGCACGAAGGCGTGGTGGGGACGCTTGAGGCGCAGCTGGAGCCGCACGAACGCGGTCAGAACCGACGCGAGCGACCCGCGCCCCGCAGCCAGACGGCCGACCTGCCGCTGCACGCGCTCCTCCACGTCCGCCATGTAGGCCACGACGATCGCTTCCTTGGTCGCGAAGTAGTTGTAGATGGTCCCCTTGCCGACGTCGGCGGCGTTGGCGATCGCGTCGATCGTGACCGTCTCGATGCCGTGCCGGCCGAAGAGCTCGACCGCCGCCTCGAGGATCCGGGCCCGCCGCGCCGCCTTCTTCCGGGCGCGCCGCGGCATCGGCTTATTTATGACCATGGTCATTTATGAGTGTAGTCATTATTGTGCGGTTCGTCAAGAGGAGGTGGCGAATCATGTAGGAGGCGAATCAGGCCGCGCGCAGCGCGCCGGACTTGCGCAGACGGACGCGCGGCGACGGGAACGCTCGATCGGGCGACGGTGCGTGGTCTAGTCTTCGACCGTGACCGGGCGCAGGCGGATCTCGATGCGACGGTTGCGGGCGCGTCCTTCCGCGGTTGCGTTGGACGCGACCGGCTTGACGTCCGCCATCGAGACGGCGAGCAGTCGCCTGGCCGGAAGCCCGGAGCCAGTGAAGAGGCGGACGACGCTCGCCGCGCGGGCGCCGGCCAGCTCCCAGTTCGTCGGGTACTGCTTGACGAGCGCCGGGCCGATCGGCTTGTTGTCGGTGTGCCCGATGACCAGGATCTGGTGCGGCGATTTCTTGAGCTGCGTGGCGACGCGGTGCAGGACTTCGGTGCCGCTCTCGTCGACCTCCGCCGAGCCGGAGTCGAACAGGATATCCTGAGAGACGTTCACGCGCAGGCCGTCGCGAAGCTGCTGAATCTGGACCTGGCCGGTCTGGACTTCCTTCTTGAGATTGGCGACCAGACCGTCGTAGGTCGCCTGCAACCGGCGGGCCTGCTCGTCGCGCGCGCGCAGCTTCGAGTCGAGCGTTTCCCCATGCGACTCCAGCTGGGACACCCTCTCCTCGAGGGCCGTCTTCTCGGTCGCGAGGGCCGTCTTGTCCTGGCTCAACCGCTCTTTCTCCTGCGCCAGCGCTTCGCGATCGCGGGTGGCGCCGTCGGCCTCGCCCTGGAGAGCCTGGAGGCGCGCGGCCAGCAGGTCGCGCTCCTGCTGGACTTCCGTGAAGCGGGCATTCGAGACGCATCCGGAGACGACCATGACGCCGGCCGCCAGGAGCGCCACGGCGGGGCCGCGCGCCGAGCGCCGGATCCGTTGCGAAGACATCGGGCATCCAGGCATCGTCGAATCCTCCCTGCCGTCGAGGCACGGCGCGGGACGATCCCGCGACGGGACGACAAGGTGAACTTAGGAACGCGGCGCACGCGGCGCAAGCGCGCCGGGCCGGCACATTTCTGCGCGTCAATGGCCCGGCGTCACCGATCCCCTCGCGTGTCGCAATTATCATCCCTGCGTACGTGGTTCCACGGGTGAGCGTACAGACCCTGATGACAGATGTCGGTCGTGAGCGTACAATCCCAAGTTGGAAGCTTGGTTCACCGAGCGCCTCGCGAGCATCGAACAAATGCTGGCAGCACGTCCACGACGGACTCCCACCATCTCTTCTTCACAGGAGGCAGAACGATGACCGCACGCCATTTCGCCTGGCCGGTAGTTGGCTTCCTCTTGCTGATTGGGTCGATCTCGACCAGCCCCGCCCAGGACATCTTTGCGAGCTACGAGCAGGATCGCCAGATTTCAGGAGGCGGCCAGTACGCCGTCGGGGGGCACGTCTGCTCGCCTTGTGGCGGGAGCAGCTGCGGCAGCACGCACGTGGCCTTCGATGGGCTCTCGGAGTGTCTCATCGAGACCGAGCCGAACGGAAGCGCTCCGTTCGTGCTGGAGCACGTATGGGTGTTCCAGAACGTGCCCGCCGGGTCGCTGTGTCTTACCTTCAACGGGACGACGACCGACGAGAATTTCACGTTTCTGTACAGGCTGTTCAACGTCGGCCAGGAAGGGGATGCCTTCCCCTATTCTCCGGTCGGCAACAACACCTCGTCCCCTCTCATCGACCTCGATTCCAGCGGCGAGACGAAGACCTGCGCGCTCACGACGACCAGTGCCGCCAAGGATGTCCACGTCGTGCTGATGGACCTGGCGCGCGGCCCGTGCCCGGGTGCCCAGTGCGATCAGTTCGCGACTCAAGTCAATCTCGATCTGCTCAAGATCACCGTCGGATCCTGCTCGCATTGTCCGTAGGACCGAAGATCTTTCGAATGACCTGCCGTCGCAAGGTCGATCGGCACCCTATTTGATGCGGGCGATGCGACCCTGCGTGGGGAACTTTCCGAACTGCAGCGCGTCGTGACCGGGAATGACGCGATCGGGCGAGCCGGCCAGTCGGATCATGCGCTCCTGGTTCCTGACGTTGGCGGGCCAGTCGGCGTCCGAGAAGGTGGCGCTCGCCTTGTGCTCCGACAGATTGCGGTAGAGGTCGCAGTTGTCCGAGGCCAGGACGAACCGTGGATTCCCTTCGATGACGAGGTACTGGGAGGCGTAGGTATGCCGGGCGCCGGTGCAGGCGCGGATCCCGGGGAGGATTTCGACGTCGTCGCCGGCCACGAGGCGCAGACGACCTTCGGTGTTCAGACGCACGAGCTGCTGGACGTCGTCGGGATCGACGCCGCCGCTTTCGCCCCCCGGCTGCCAGGCCTCTCCGGTGTAGTAGCGAAATTCCTCCTTCTGGATCCAGACGGTCGCCTTGGGAAAGAGATCGATGCCGCCCATGTGGTCCCAGTGCGCATGGCTGATCACGACGTCGGTGATCTCGTCCGGCCCGAGGCCGGCCAGCTTCACCGCCTCGGCAGGTGACAGATAGTCCGTGATGGCCCACTCCTTGAACCAGCGCTCCCGATGAAAGCCGCTGTCGAACAGGACGTTGTGCCCTCCGCCGCGGACCAGCCACATCGCGTACACGGTGTCGATCGTCTGGTCCTCCGGGGCGCCCATCACCATCTCGGAGAGGCGATCCCCGGGAGAGTTCGCGAGACGGATGGCCTGGATGGAATACTCGGGGGACGCCGGCGCCGTCGTCGCCGCGAGACACAGCGCCAGGAGGACAGTCGCCAGGACGCGCTGCGGGCGAATGGAAGTCGCGACCGGCACCGATCTCCTCCCGGAACGCTCCAGACAAAAGAAGGGCGCATCATCGCGATGCGCCCTTTTCAGACGAGCCGGGCGTTCAGTCCGCCTTCATGCCCATCTTCTCGATCATTTCCTTCTGCTTCGCCGTCCAGCCGCTGCCGCTCTTGTCACCGTGCTGCGCCAGGAGCTGCTTCTCGTCGTACATCTTCTTCGTGGTGTGGAAGTATTTGACGTTCGACTGGTGGCCGGAGAGGTCCCACTCGCGCCCGGCGTCCTTGTCGTGATACTTGAAGATGACGTTGTCGGCGTAGTTGATCACGTTGCCCCATTCGTCCATGGCAGGGACGGCATGCGCCGGCTTGCCGCCCTCGTCCCGCTTCAGGATCGCCTTCTCCTCGAGAATGCCGGGGATGTTGATGGTGTACTCCGTCTTGTCCGCCGACTCGTGGAATTCGATCGGCACGACCTTGGCGGGGCCCACCGTGGCCGGGAACCCCTCGGAGAACATGAACTGGAGCATCTGCGCATACGCCTCACGCTGCTCCGGCGTCGTGGTCTGGTCGAAGTAGACGGTGGCGTAGGTCTTGGAATGGTCGGGGTTGATCAGGTCGCCCACCGCAACGGCCTTCACGCCGTCCAGCTTGACCTTCCCGAAGTGCCCCGTCTTGATGTAGGCGAAGTCGGCGGCCTGGCACTCATGGTGGGTGGGAGCCGCGTTGGAGCGGCACGGGCAGGCGTACGCCGGACACTGGCACATCGTGAAGCCGATGCCCTCCACCTCGAAATCGGGCACGGCCGCTTTCGCGGCCGGCTTCGCCTTGTCCCCCGCCGCGCTCGCGAGGCTCGCCGAAAGGATGAGAATTCCGAACACCCTGGCTCTGGACATGTTGGTTGATCCCCCCGTGATGGACATTTTCGCGCGCCATCCTACGGCAACGCTCGACCCGGAGTCAATCGAAAGGCGGGTGAATCGCGGGGACCGCAGGCACGACCTCCGTGACCCTGACGCTATTCCCACGCGGCGTCCGCCCTCAGCGTCCGCCGGAGATCAGCTCCATGGTTTCATCCTTGCGCAGGCGTCTGCTTCGCCCAGTCCGAGTCCTGCAGCTGCCAGCCGCCGCCGAGCGCCCTGTAGAGCTGCACGAGGACGGCGAGTCGATGGAAGCGGATCTGCGCCAGGCTGTTCTCGGCGGGGAAGAGCTGCCGCCGCGCCTGGAGCACATCGAGGTAGTCGGAGAGCCCGGACAGATAGCGCGAGTTGGCCAGATCGACCGCCTCCCGGTAGGCCGCCACGCCCTCCACCTGCCTGTGCTCGACGTCCGCAAGCCTCTGGTACGCCACGAGCGCGGTGGACACCTCGGCGAAGGCGTTGTTCACGCTGCGCTCGTAGCCGATCTTCGCCTGCTCCCACCGGGCCAGCGCGGCGTGGTGCTGGTTCTTCAGGCGCCTTCCCTGAAACAATGGCGTCAGCAGCCCCCCGCCGGCCGACCAGGTCTTTCCGTCCTTGAGCAGATCCGAGACTTGCGGCGACACGCCGCCGAAGGCGCCGGTCAGCCGCACGGACGGGAAGAAGTCGGCGACCGCGACGCCGACCTCGGCGTTCGCGGCGATCAGCTCCTGCTCGGCCTGGCGCAGGTCGGGCCGCCGCTTGAGCAGATCCGAGGGCAGGCCGGCCGGAATCTCGGGCGGCAGAGCCTGCTCGTCGAGCCCCGCTCCTCGAGGGATGTCGTCCGGGCCTCGACCGAGCAGGAGCGCGATGCGGTTCTCCTGCTCGACGATCTGCCGTCGGAGATCGGGAATCGCGGCCTGGGTCGTGGCGAGAGACGCGGCGGCGCTGGAGGTCTCGAGGGCGGAGGCCAGTCCCGCGTCGTAGCGGTGGCTGAACAGATCGTGCGTCTCCTGGAAGGCCGTGGCCGTGTGCTCGGCGATCTCCAGCTCGGAATCCAGCTCGCGCAGCTGGAAATACCCGGTGGCGACGTCCGCGACGAGCGACAGCAGCACGCCGCGTCGGCCCTCCTCGGTGGCGAGATAGTGGGCCAGCGCGGCCTCGTTCAGGCGCCGGATGCGGCCCCAGACATCGATCTCCCACGACAGCCCGAGGTTCACGTCGTAGAGGTCGAGCGTCCCGGTTTCCGACGAGATGAACGCCGACTCGCGCCCGCGGGACCAGCCGGCCTGCCCCTGGATCTGCGGGAAGAACTCGGAGCGGGCGATGCCGGCGTTCGCGCGGGCCTCCTCGACCCGCCAGGCGGCCAGGCGGATGTCGTAGCCGCTTCGCAGCGCCTCGCCGATCAGCTGCTTCAGCGTCTCGTCCTTGGTGATGTCCCACCAGGCCTGGTCGGCGAACGACGCTTCCGCCGCCGGCGCGGCCGGCGCGCCGGTCGGGGCGGGCGGCTGTCCGCGGAACTGCCCGGGAGTCGTCACGGGCGGTCTCTGATAGCTCGGACCGACGGCGCACCCCGAGACCAGGACGGCGACGAGCGACAGCAGGACGACGATTCTCATGTCAGGCACCTCCGCCCGCGAGGCTCGTCGCCGGCCGCATCGCCGCCGCCACGACCGCGTCCGCAGGAACGAGCGATTCCGACTCCGACTCGACCGGGCTCTTCTTGTGCTGCGCCGCGATGAGCGAGTAGAACACCGGCACCACGAACAGCGTGAACAGGGTCCCGACGATCATCCCGGCCACCAGCACGATCCCGATGCTGTTCCGGGCTCGGGCGCCCGGCCCGGTGACGAGGACCAGCGGGAAATGCCCGAAGACCGTCGCCGCCGAGGTCATGAGCACCGGACGGAGCCTCGTCAGGGCGGCCTCGCGCAGGGCGGCGATCTTCTCCAGCCCCCGCTCCTGAAGCGTGTTCGCGAACTGCACGATCAGGATGCCGTTCTTCGCGATCAGACCGACGAGCGTGATCAGCCCGACCTGGGAGTAGATGTTGATGGTCGTGAAGCCCAGGAAGCTGAACACCAGCGCGCCCGAGATGGCCAGCGGCACGGAGCCGAGCAGCACGATCAGGGGGTCGCGGAAGCTCTTGAACTGCGCCGCGAGGACCAGGTAGATGAGCACGACCGCGAAGCCGAGCGTGACCGTCAGCGCGCTCCCTTCGCGCCGGATCTGTCTCGATTCCCCGGCGTACTCCAGACTGACCGACGGACCGCTCGCCGCGCCGGCCGCGGCCTCGAGCACGCGCAGCCCCTCCTCCTTGGTCACTCCCGGCCTGACGCCGCCGAACACGCGCACGGCGTTGCGCTGCGCGAAGCGGTTCAGGACGCGCGGGGCGGTGCTCGACTCGATGTGGGTGAAGGTCGAGACCGGCACGAGCTGCCCGCCCGGCGTCTTGATCTTGAGATCGAGCAGCGGGCCGACGCTGGCGCGGTCCTTCTCGCCGATCTGCGGGATGACCTTGTAGCTGCGATCGTAGAAGTTGAAGCGGTTCACGTAGGCCCCGCCGAGCAGCGTGCCGAGCTCGCGCCCGACCCCGGCCAGGTCGAGCCCGAGATCCGCGACCTGATCGCGGTCGATGACCACGCGCGCCTCGGGCAGATCGAGCTTGAGGTCGGTGTCGACGTACAGGAACTTGCCGCTCTGCCAGCCGGCGCCGACGACGCCGCCCACTGTCTCCATCAGCTGGGCGGGGGGCGCGTCGCTCTGCAGCACCAGCTCGACGTCGTACTGTCCGGGAGTCGGGAGCGGCGGGTCGAGCCGCGGGAAGACCCGCAGACCCGGAATCTGCGACACGGCGCCGAAGACCTCTCCGTACATCTGCTCGGTCGAGCGGGCGCGCGTCCGCCAGTCCTTCGCGACCAGGCCTCCGAACCCGCCCCAGGACGAGGTCAGCGACCACATGAAGTTCGTCTCGGGAAACGCCGTGATCCGGCGCACGACCTTCTTCGACTCGTCGTTGACGGCCGCCAGCGACGCGTCCGGGGAGGCCTGGAAAAAGAGACTGATATGGCTCTGGTCCTCGACCGGCGCCAGCTCCTTGCTCGAGAAGGTGTACAGCGGCCAGGCGGCCGCCATGATCAGCAGCGACGCGGCGACGATGCCCCAGCGCATCCCGAGCGCGCCGTCGAGGAGCCGCGCGTAAGCGCGCCGCACCGCCTCGAAGCCGCGGTTGACGAAGGCCGTCAGGCGGCCCTCCTCGCCGTGGGCGTGCACGAGGCGCGAGCTCATGACCGGCGACAGCGTGACCGCGACGATGCCCGACACCACGACGGCGGCGGCGAGGGTGATCGCGAACTCCAGGAACAGCGAGCCGGTCAGGCCGCCCTGGAACCCGATCGGCGTGTACACCGCGGCGAGCGTGATGGTCATGGCGATGATCGGTCCGACCAGCTCGCGCGCGCCGATCAGGGCCGCCTGGATCCGCGACTTGCCGCTGCGCACGTGGCGCTCGACGTTCTCGACGACCACGATGGCGTCGTCGACGACCAGTCCGACCGACAGGACGATCGCCAGGATCGTCAGGAGGTTCAGGCTGAAGCCGAAGGCGAGCATGACGATCGCCGCCCCCACCAGCGAGACCGGCATGGCGACGAGCGGCACCAGCGCGGTGCGGATCGAGCCCATGAACAGGAACACGGCGAAGCCGACGATGAGCATCGTCTCGACGAGCGTCTTGCTGATCTCCTCGAGCGCGTCCCGCATGAACATCGTCCCGTCCCATACCAGCCGCATTTCGATGTCCTTGGGGAGCGTCGGCCGGATGCGCTCCATCTCGGCCCGCAGGCGCCGAGCCACCTCGATCTCGTTCGCGCCGACCAGGGGCCAGACGCCGAGGTAGACGCCCTCGGACTCGTTGTACTTGGCGACCAGATCCGCCTCCTCGGCGCCGAGCTCGACCCGCGCCACGTCGCGCAGGCGCACGATCGCGCCGCCGCGGTCGGCGACGATCAGGTTCGCGAAATCGTCGACCGAGCGCAGGTCGGTGTTCGCGAGCAGGTTGACCTGCACCTGGTTCCCCTTGGTCTGGCCGACGGCCGCCAGATAGTTGTTGCGCCGGAGAGCGGCGTTGATGTCGCCCGGCGACAGATTGACGGCGGCGAGACGATCCGGGTCGATCCAGACGCGCATGGCGATCTGCCGTCCGCCCTCCTGGTTGGTCACGCGCTGGACACCCTCGATGGTCGCGAGCTGCGGCTGGACGGTGCGCAGCAGGTAATCGGTGATGGCCGGGACGCTGCGCCGGGTGGAGTTGAAGCTGAGGTAGAAGGTCGCGTACGGGCGGTCGGCGCGCTGCACCTCCACCACCGGAGGCTCGGCCTCCGCCGGCAGCTCGGAGCGGACCTGCTGGAGGCGGGCCGTGACCTCCGCCAGCGCCGCCGTGCTGTTGTGGTTGAGCTTCAAACGCACCGTGACGGTGCTGACGCCGGCCCGGCTGGTCGACTCCACGTAGTCGACGCCGCCGATCGCCGACACGGCGCGCTCGATCGGGGTGGTCAGGAAGCCGCGCACGGTCTCGGCGCTGGCGCCGTAGTAGATCGTGGTGATCACGACCGACGAGCTCTCGATCTTCGGGAACTGCTGGACCGGCAGGGAGGCCGCCGCCCGCCAGCCGACGAGCACGAGCACGAGATTGACGACGGCCGCCAGGACGGGGTGCTTGATGAAGACGTCCGTGAACGATCGCATGGTTACCTGCCTTTCGTGCCCGCTGGCGGGTTCCCGGCGATCCCCACCAGGACGGCCTCGCGCAGCTTGAACGAGCCGGACGCGGCCACCTCCTCGCCGGCGGACAGCCCCTCCTGGATGACGATCTCGTCGCCGATCACGGGGCCGCTCTCGACCGGGCGCGAGTACGCGCGACGCTTGCCGTCCTTGTCCGCCGCGATCACGAACACATGGTCTCCTTCGGGGCCCTTGCGAAGCGCATTGACCGGGATCGACACGGCCGCGCGTGGCGGGCCGACCGGAACACGGACGCGAACCGAAGCGCCGGGCGCGGCCGCGAGCGCGGTCTCGATCCTCGCGCGCACCGTCGCGTTGCGCGTGACGGAGTCGACGCGCGCGTCGAGCGCGACGATCCGGGCGGCGATCGGTGACGTGGCGTCCGCCGTGAAGATCTCGACCGCATCGCCGACGTGCAGACCCGCCGCCACTTGCTGCGCCACCGCGAAGTCGATGTGAGCCGCCTCGTCGACGCCTTGAAGCGTGGTCAGGAGCGTCCCCTCCGCGAGGTACTGGCCGGGGTGGACGTCCGAGATCCCGACGCGCGCCCGAAACGGCGCGCGCAGGGTCTTGCGCTCGATGATGGCCCGCGTGCGCGCGATCTGCGCCAGGGCGACGTCGCGCTCGGAGCGCGCTCGGTCCAGCTCCGACTCGGCGATGGCGCCGCTGGCGTTGGCGCGCTCGGTGCGGGCGAGCAGCGTCTCCGCCAGCGTCGCCTGGGCCTGAAGCGCCGCAAGCTCGGCCTCCTCCACGGAGACGTCGAGACCGACCAGCACCTGGCCCGCTTGCACGATCGCCCCCGGAGCGAGCGCCACCCGGCGGACGGTGCCGGCCAGCTCGTTCTTCAGCGTGATCGAGCGCAGCGCGACCACCGTTCCGACCGAGGTCGTCGTCGGCCGGTTCTCGATCGACCGCGCGACGGCGACGGCGATCGACTCCAGCGGCTCGGGCTGGCTGGCGAACCCGGCATCCGAGGCCTCGATCGAGGCCCGCTTCCAGATGGCGAGGGCGACCGCCGTGCCCAGGACCCCCGCGATCAACAATGACGATCCGATCCAGTTGCGTTTCATGACCGATCACCTCCAGAAGAATGGCGATACCACGTTGCGCTGAGGCACACTACAAGTTGCGTGCCACGCGACGTGGAGGTGCCGTCTTCGCCGGTAACGCACTGCTGACATTGGACTTGACGATCACGGAGGCCACGGTCGGGTGATCGACCGGGGAGCATCGACGACTGTCGATTTCTGAGCAACCTGTCGATTTCCAGTGAGTCCGTGCGGTCGACGTCTCGACGGCGGGAGCCGCCGGCATGGCCCGGCTCGCGGTGTCAGGCGGCCATGAAGCGACAGGTCAGAAGGGGATCAGGGCTTTCTCTTGAACTGCTCCTCCTCCGTCGATCCGCTGAGCGCGGCAACGGAGGTCTCGCCGCCCGAGATCAGCTCCATGATGCGGTCGAAGTAGCCGGTGCCGACGAACTTCTGGTGGGTCGAGGCCATGTAGCCGAAGTCTTTCTCGCGCACGAACTCTTCGGCCTGGAACTCGGCGTACGCCGCCATGCCGCTCTCGCGGTAGGAGCGCGCCAGGTTGAACATGCCGAGATTCAGGGAATGGAATCCGGCGAGGGTGACGAACTGGAACTTGTACCCCATCGCGCCCAGCTCGCGTTGGAAATCGGCGATCGTCCCGTCGTCGAGGTTCCCCTTCCAGTTGAACGACGGCGAGCAGTTGTAGCTCAGGAGCTTGCCCGGAAACTTCGCGTGCATCCCTTCGGCGAACTTCCGGGCCTCCTGGAGATCGGGGCGGGCGGTCTCGCACCAGATCATGTCGGCGTACGGGGCGTACGCCAGGCCGCGCTCGATCGCCATGTCGATACCGCCCCGGATGCGATAGAACCCCTCCGAGGTCCGCTCGCCGGTCATGAACCGGTGATCGCGCTCGTCGATATCGCTGGTCAGAAGACGCGCGCCGTTGGCGTCGGTGCGGGCGACGAGGATGACCGGAACGCCGCAGACGTCGGCGGACAGGCGGGCGGCGATCAGCTTCTGCACGAACTCCTGCACCGGCACCAGCACCTTGCCGCCCATGTGGCCGCACTTCTTGGCGGAGGCGAGCTGGTCCTCCAGGTGCACGCCGGCGGCGCCGGCCTCGATCATCGATTTCATCAGCTCGTAGCAGTTCAAGGGCCCGCCGAACCCGGCCTCGCCGTCGGCGACGATCGGCGCGAACCAGTACGGGCCTCCCTGACGCCCCTCGGTCACCTGGATCTCGTCGGCGCGCCGCAGGGCGTTGTTGATCTTGCGCACGACCGCCGGGACGCTGTTGCAGGGATAGAGGCTCTGGTCGGGATACATCTCGTCGGAGAGGTTGGCATCGGCGGCCACCTGCCAGCCGCTGACGTAGATCACCTTGAGCCCGGCCTCGACCTGCTGCACGGCCATGTTGCCGGTCAGCGCGCCCAGGGCCGGCAGGAAATCCTGGCTGTGCAGCAGGTGCCACAGGCGCAGCGACCCGTGCTTCGCGAACGTGTACTCGACCTTCAGCGTGCCGCGGAACTTCAGCATCTGCTCGACGGTGTACGGCCGCTGGATGCCGGCCCAGCGCTCGTCGGAGGCCCACTGCTCCTTGAGATGCGCGATGCGCTCCGGGCTGACCCGATGGCTGGCGATGAGCTTCTCCATCTCGATGGCGCGTTGTTCGATGCTCAGCATGGGTGAGGGTCTCCTCTTCCTCATGATGTCGCCTGCTCCGGATGCTCGACCGGCCGGGTGCGTCCTACTCCAGGTGCTCGTAGGCCCGCAGGGTCAGGAACTCCTCGAGAACGTCGTTGGCGATGATGGCGTCGAACATCCGGGCGGCCTCGTAGTACGCGCCGGCACGGAACGCCGCGTCGCCGAGGCGGCCGTGCAGCGCCGCCATCTCTTCGTGCAGCACCCGACGGAACAGATCGAGCGTGACCTTCCGCCCGTCGTCGAGGATCCCCTTCGGATGGCGGATCCACTGCCACACCTGGGTGCGTGAGATCTCGGCGGTGGCGGCGTCCTCCATCAGGTTGTACAGCGGGACGCAGCCGTTGCCGCGCAGCCACGCCTCCAGGTACTGCACGCCGACGCGGACGTTCGTCCGCAGGCCGCCCTCGGTGATCGTGCCCTGCGGTACGGTGAGAAGATCCCGGGCGGTCACCTCGACGTCGTCACGCAGGCGGTCGATCTGGTTCGGCCCCGGCATGTGACGGTCGAATTCTTCGCGGGCCACGGCGACCAGGCCCGGGTGCGCCACCCAGGTGCCGTCGTGCCCGTCGCGGGCCTCGCGCTCCTTGTCGGCGCGGACGTTCGCCAGGGCCGCTTCGCTGGCCGCGGGGTCGTCCTTGATCGGGATCTGCGCCGCCATCCCGCCCATGGCGTGGGCCCCGCGGCGGTGGCAGGTCTTGATCGCCAGAAGCGAGTAGCTGTGCATGCAGTGCGCCGTCATCGTGACCTGGGCCCGGTCCGGGAAGATGAACTCGGACCGCCCGCGCAGCCGCTTGATCATGCTGAAGATGTAATCCCAGCGGCCGCAGTTCAGCCCGGCCGCGTGCTGCCGCAGCTCGTGCAGGATCTCGTCCATCTCGAAGGCGGCCGGAATGGTCTCGATGAGCACGGTGGCCTTGATCGTTCCCGGCGGGATCGACAAGCGCTCCTGCGCCGCCACGAAGACGTCGTTCCAGAGCCTCGCCTCGAGATGGCTCTCGAGCTTCGGAAGATAGAAGTAGGGCCCGGTCCCCCTGGCGATCAGATGGCGGGCGTTGTGAAAGAGGTACAGGGCGAAGTCGAAGATCCCCGCGGTGATCGGCCGGCCGTCGACGAGCACGTGCTTCTCGTCCAGGTGCCAGCCGCGCGGACGGACCATCAGCACGGCCGTCTTCTGGTTGAGCCGGTACTCCTTGCTCCCGGGCGCCGAGTGGCGGATGTCCCCCCTGACCGCGTCGCGCAGGTTGATCTGGCCCTGGATCGTCCCCTCCCACACGGGGGAGTGCGAGTCCTCGAAGTCGGCCATGAAGGCGCTCGCGCCGGAGTTGAGGGCGTTGATGATCATCTTTCGATCGACCGGGCCGGTGATCTCGACGCGCCGATCGCGCAGGTCCCTGGGAACGGGGTCGATCCGCCAGTCGCCCTGGCGGATCGAGCGGGTCTCCGGCAGAAAGTCGGGCAGCCGTCCGGCGTCGAGCTCCTTCTGCCTCTTCTCCCGCCGCGCCAGCAGGTCGCGCCGCCGCTCCCCGAAGGTCCGGTCGAGGTCCGCGACAAAGCCCAGCGCCTCCGAAGTCAGGATCGCCTCGAACGCCGGTGTGACGGAGCCCGTGACGCGGACGCCCTTCGGGGTGGTGGTCATGCGCTGCTCCTCCGCCACATGCTAGCCCAATATGGCGCCCGCACGGGGGTCAGACAAGGAGGCGGCTTTTCCGCGGGTACGGATAGACGTCCATGATCTCGCCCGCCCGCAGCCTCGTCTGGATGTCGCTCCAGAACCCGGGATCGAACAGCTCCTGGTGGCGGCGCGCGAACTCTTCCTGGAGATGGCGGCTCATGCTCAGGAATCGCGCGAACTCCTCCGGAAAGATGTCGTTCTCGCCCACCGGGAACCAGGGCTCGGCGGCCAGATCGTCCTCGGGCTGGAGGGGCGGCGGGATGCAGCGGAAGTTGCACTCGGTCATCAGGCAGAGCTCGTCGTAATCGTAGAACACGACCCGCCCGTGGCGGGTGACGCCGAAGTTCTTCTCCAGCAGATCGCCGGGGAAGATGTTGGCCGACGCGAGCTCCTTGACGGCGTCGCCGTAGTCGCGCACCACCTCCAGCGCGTCCTGCTCGCCGGCCTCGCGCAGGTACAGGTTGAGCGGCGTCACCTTGCGCTCGACGTAGACGTGCCTCATGGTCACGGTCTGGTCGCGCACGCTGACCGTCGTTGCCGCCTGGGACAGCAGCTCCTCGAGGACCTCCTCGCGGAACCGGCCGGCCCGGAACTCGAGGTACTCGAACTCCTGCGCCTCCACCAGCCGGCCGACGCGATCGTGCACGAAGACCATGTGGTAGCGCTCCATCACGTCCCGCCGGGTGTTCCTCTTGGGATAGGCGAAGCGGTCGCGGATGACCTTGAAGACGTACTCGTAGCCGGGAAGGGTGAAGACGATCATCACCATCCCGACGTCGCCGCGCGCGAACTCGAAACGATCGGGAGTGGTCTTCAGGTGCTCGCGCAGATGGCGGTACAGCTCCGTCTTGCCGTGCTTGTGGAATCCCAGGGAGATGTACAGCTCGGCCACCGGCTTGAGCGGCATCAGCCCCTTCAGGAAGACGACCAGGTCGCGCGGGGATTTGACCACGACGTGGAAGTGCGACCGGGTGAAGCTGAACAGGATGCTCAGCTCCGATTGGGTCGCGAGCACGGCGTCGATGGCGATGCCGCGCTCGTCGTGGCGCAGGGCCAGGACCAGCGGCCGGAGGGTCCCGCCCGCGCGGATCCGGCCGACCACGTAGGCCAGCTTCTGCCGGAAGAAGATCGGCCGGATCATCTCGAGCGCCTCGACGGCGACGGCCTTCGACGTCGAGGCGGCCTGCGCGTCGATCGCCCGCGCCGCGAGGCGCGCGTCCCGCTCGAGATCCTCCCACGGCGCCGCGAAGCGGCAGCCCTCCAGGATGCGTCGGACCGCTCCGGCGGTGCCGCCCGCGCAGGGATGCCGGTCGTAGATCGGCGGATCCTCCGGCTGCGCTCCGATCGGGGACTCGCCGGCGTCGAACTCGGTCGCCGGGTCGATACCGGCGGTCGACAGGGCCCGCCGCGACACCGAGTTGAAGAACGTCTCCGCCAGCTCGCGATTGCGCCACTCGGAGCACAGGCCGGCGTAGGCCTGCTTGATGCCGGACCACAGCGATTCGTCGCGGACCAGATCGCCGAGCGTGGCGCGCAGGCGCGCGATCGACCGGTCGACCTCCTGGGAGTGAACCTCGAGGCGCTCCGCCATGTCGGCGAGCAGGCCGTGCCAGTCGCGCTGCTCGAACAGCGCCCTGGATCGTTCCGTGATGATGTCGAAGCGCGCGGTGTTCGCCTGGAAGCTCTCGGCGACGGTCTGGGCCGCCTGCTCGGCGAGACGCTTCGTCATGCGCTGGTCGGCCGCCATCCGTCCGGATTGTAGCGTAGTCACGCGGGATCGAGGCCCGGGTTCCTTCGACCGTTTGGGCGGGATTGTGGCTTATCATGGGACACGGCGCGGGCCCGACGAACGACGGGAGGCTCGCGCCGGCAGCCGGTGGGCAGCCGGTCGAGACTTGTGACGACAGGAGGGTGCGCGTGAACTGGCCGAGGCTGGTCGTCGGGTACGGCCAGGCGGTCGCCTGGCTCCTGATCGCCGGCAGCGTCGCGGCCGTCGCATGGTCGCTGTGGCGCAGACGGCGCTTCCTGCCGCGCGGTCCGTTCGGCTGGATCGGCTGCGCGGCGGCGGCCGTGGTGATCTACTACTCGGCCGGGTTTCTCCAATGGGCCAGGGCGAAGGTCGATCCCCTGAAGCCGGTGTTCCGTCAGGCCGACCAGCCGTCGCCCGATCTGACGTTCCAATCGCTCGGCGACGGCACCTCGCACGCCGTCTCCGAGCTCCACGGCAAGGTCGTGCTCCTCAACATCTGGGCGACGTGGTGCGAGCCGTGCCGCGAGGAGATGCCGAGCCTCGACCGCCTGCAGCGCGCCTACGAAAAGGACGGTCTCGTGGTCCTGGCGATCTCCGACGAGACACCCCAGCAGATCGCGAAGTTTCCCGGGTTCGCCGCGCTGCAGATCATGAAGGGGCGCGTCGACGCCGATCGCCCCGCTGTCGGGCTGTACGTCCGGCCGGACGTAGCCCGTCCCGTCACCCACATCATCGATCGCGACGGCATTCTGCGCGAGACGTTGATCGGCGGGCAGAACTACGCCGCCTTCGAAAAGGGAGTGCTGCCCTACCTTCGCCGGTGAGCCGCGCCGGGTGCGAGACGAGCACCCGGCGCGGGCGGCGGACGAGGCGCTACGCCGGCGGCACGCGGCGGCCCGCGAGCGCGGCCGCGTGCGCCGCGTTCTGGGCCGGGCCGTAGGTCCTCACCGTCCCGTCGCGCAGGACCATCTCCACGAACAGGCTCTTGGCGTTCTTGTGCTTGGGGATGACGGCGACGTAGTCCGCCGCGAGCCCGGTCACGCACTCCTGGCACGGGATCAGGACCGGGTTCTGCTGGATGCGGCGGCCGCCCGTGCCGAAGGTGACGACGTTGAACCCGCGGACATCGAACTCCGCCGTGGTGTGCCAGGTCACCACCACGGATCTCTTTCCCAGCGGGCTGGTGAGGCTCTGGGTGATGCCGATCACCTGTTGCCCGTCGTCGAGGACCAGGATCGACTCGCCCTGGTACAGGAAGGAGGTCTCGGCGGACACCGGCACGGAGGAGCCGTCGGTGACGGTGATCCGCAGCCGGTAGGTCGTGCCGGGAACCAGATTGAAGATCGGGCTCGTCTGCGGCAGGCCGTGGTCGAAGGGGATGCGCAGCGCCGGATCGGGGGCGATCACCCCGAGACGGATCGCCTGGTCGTCGGCCGCCAGCACCGCCAGGTCGGTGCGGGGGAACGCGGGATCGAAGTCGCGCCGGACCGGATCGTACCGGCCGATGCAGATCGCTCCGGGGGGCGTGGGGACCGCGACGAGCAGATCCCGGAAGAGATTGGGATCGGAGCAACGCCCGAGACCGATCAGGTAGTCCGGCTGGGCGTCGCCACAGATCAGCCCCGGCAGCGCCCCGGAGAGCTGCGAGTCGATGTCGAACAGGACCTTGCCCGAGTCAGGGTTCGCGTAGTACCCGACGCCCTGGCCCGGAGTCCCCGGAGGATAGGCGTCGGTGGCGCACGGGTTCGGGCTCGTCAGGTCGAGGCTCCGCAGCGTGAACGTGGTGTCCTCGAAGAACTCGATCGTGCCCGAGAGCGGGTCGTCGTCGGGATCGATGGCCCGGGCCTCGACCTCGAGGTTCGTGCCCCCGTCCTGCCGGACGGCGCCGAGGACGAGCACCGGCTGGCAGGCATCGCCCGATCCATCGCCGTTCGAGTCCTCCTGGAGCGGGTTGAAGGTCCGCGGGCAGTTGTCGACGTCGCCGCAGATCCCGTCGTGGTCGGCGTCGTTGGCGGGATCGTTGGGGCAGACGTCGCAATTGTCGGCCACGCCGTCGCCGTCGGTGTCGGGGCCGCCGCCGCTTCCGATCGACGCCGCCGGCCGTCCGTCGACGTAGGACGCCGGGCAGGCATCGACGGCGTTCGGCACGCCGTCGCCGTCGATGTCATCGTCGCAGGCGTCGCCCAGGCCGTCGTGGTCGAGATCGCGCTGCGTGGGATTGGCCACGCCGGGACAGTTGTCGCAGGCGTCGCCCGCTCCGTCGTGATCGGCGTCGGCCTGGTCGGGATTGGCGACGAAGGGGCAGTTGTCGCGGGCACTCTCGACGCCGTCGCCGTCGTCGTCGGCCGGCTGCACGAGCTCGGCATGCAGGAGCGGCGTAGCGTCCCCGCCGTAGGAGATCATCCGGTCGCGGGTCGGATCGAACGCGGAGGCGACGCCCGCGCCGCCACCGCCAATCGGTCGGATCGGCACGAACGACCAGCCGCCGTCGTAAACGCGGGTTCCCCAGCCCGGCTGGAAGATGCGCACGAAGCTACAGGCTCCGAACGGGGAGCAGGTGAGTATCAATCGTTCGAACTCGCCGGCGTGATTGATGGAGCGGCGTCTGACGGAGTCGAAGACCGTCGCGCCCGCCCAGTTCGGCGGCAGGTCGCCCGGGGCATCGGCCGGCTGCCAGACAGAGCCGTCGAACTCCCACGTGTCGTTGAACAGCCGCGGCTGATTGGAGAAATTGAACAGATCCAGTCCGCCGTGCAGGACGGTCACCTGGCGAACGGGGTCGTAGACCATCTGCGGCTCGATGCGCGGCAGCGGCGCGCGCGGGACCGGGACGGGCTTCCAGACGGCGCCGTCGAACACCCAGGTCCGGCCGTCCTTGCTTCCACCGAACAGGACGAGGAGCCGATGGGCCGAATCGAAGGTCATCCCGAACCAGGGGGCGGTCGAGACGCCCGGCTGAAGCGCTGCCGGGGAGTCCGGCGGCGGAGCAACCGGAGTGGCGATGCGGCTCCAGGATCCGGCGCGATACTGCCAGAGGTCGTTCAGCGCGCCACCGGAAAGACGCGTCCCGCCGAACAAGAGGACGCGGTGGTTGAAATCGTCGTACGCCATCCGGTGGCCGACGCGCGCCTCCGGCGCCTGCGGCGTCGTGACCTGCGTCCAGGCCGAGCCGTCGAATTCCCAGGTCGTGGTGTCGTCGGCGCCGCCGAACAGGACGGCGACGCCCCGGCTTGCGTCGAAGGCCATGGCCGCCCCCCGGCGCTCGCCCGGGTTGACGCTCGTGGTCACCGTCTGCCAGGAGTGCGTGATGACCGCGCCGGGATCGGCGGCGGGATCGCACGCGTCTCCGACGCCGTCGAGATTGGCGTCGGCCTGCGAGGTGACGAACTGCCCGTTCGGCACGCTCGGGCAGTTGTCGTTCGGGAGCGGCCAGGTGTCCTGATCCTGGTCGAGGGTCCTGACCCGCGGTGTCGGCAGGAGACCGCGCCCCTGCAGGAACGCGTCCGAGCCGGTCGATTGGAGCGCGCCGGTGACCGGCAGGACGGTGCCGCCGACGATCGGGACGACGGTCAGGAAACCTCCCGCGATCGGGATCGTGGCCTGGGGAGTGCCGGTCTCGACGAACGCCTGCAACGGGGTTGACGGGCCGGCGCTTTCCAGCGCGGCGGCGAAGCGATCGAACACGTTGCGCCGGCCGCCCGCGTCGTCGACGGGCGCCGGGGCCGACGGCTCGAGACGGAAGCGCTCGCCGGAGCGCACGAAATCGGTCCGCGCCGAGGAGACGCCGAACCCGAAGGCATCCTCGCGCGCCGGCGCGTCGACCACGCGGTACTGGACGCCGTCGCTCCCCTGGATCGCCCGGGTCGGCGTGTCGATGGCGTCGAAATCGTAGGCGGAGCCGTTCCAGGCGACCGAGGCGACGATCAACCCTCCCGGGGCGGGGTGGAACTCGCCGTAGGGATAGGTCGGGGGGAGCAGGACGCGCGTGCCGTCGCTCCGGTACTCATAGATGACGTCGCCGGCCGTGACGACGGGACGGTCGTTCAGCATCTGGTCGTTGTTGCGGTCCTCGATGTACGGATGGATGTCCGGAAAATTCGGGTCGAACGTGTCGAGGATGCCGTTGCCGTTCCGATCCTCGCCCGGGTCGAGGACGCCGTTATGGTTGCGATCCTCGTCGATGTAATCCAGGCGGCCGTCGCCGTCGAGATCCTCCCCAGGATCCAGGATGTGGTTGTGATTCAGGTCCTCCCAGTACAGATCGACGTGGCCGTCGCAGTCGACGTCCTCGCGATTCTCCCCTTCGCACCCGTTCGGAGGAGTCAGCCGACCGTCGAAATCGCGATCTTCGCCGGGATCGAGAAGCCGGTTGTGGTTGATGTCCTCGAAGACGTCGAAGAGGCCGTCGCGATCGAGATCCTCCCGCGGCTGGCTGAGGATCACCACCAGCGGCGCGTACCGCACGCCGGCGGTCGCCGGGCAGCCGGCGGCCCGCGGGTCCCCCCAGCCGCCCGGTCCCTTGCCGGGCGCCCGCAGGCGGTATTCGATCCGGCCGTCACCATCGAGATCCCCCAGACGCTGCAGCCAGTCTGCCGCGTCCAGGGTTCCGCTGTTGTTCGCGTCCCCCTCTCCGAGAAGGAAGAACGACGCGTGGACGGGCCCGTCCGGGAAACTGAAGACGACCGGCAGACCGGAGGCTCCGGTGCCGCTGGTGATCGGCGCGGCTACTCCGGCAGGGCATTCGGCGCGGGCGCGACCGCCGGCCAGGAGCACGAGGATCAGGGCGACAGGAACGAGAGCGACACGGGTTCTGGGCGGCAAGGGGTGCATCGATTTCTCCTTTCACACCGGCATGCCCCCCCATATACCCCCTTCCTCGGGGGCGAGACAACCGGAATCCGGGCCCGCGGCGACACCTGTGCGGACTGCCGACAGCAGCGCATCTCGGGTATTCACCCGATTCCCCGCGACGGACCGCGTTGTGGTTAGATCCGCGTGGTGCTTTCCGGCGACGGACTGGAGACCTGGAACCGTCGAAGACGGATGGAGGTCGGCGATGAGATCACGCGGCGCGATGGTCGTTGCGATCGCTCTGGCGCTGATGGGGGCGGGCGCGCGTCAGGCGGTCGCCGAGCCGGTGCAGTCGCTCAAGGTCACCGTCCTGTCGACCATGCTGGCGGACCGCGTCGGGGTCGGGGAGTGGGGGTTCTCGGCGCTCCTCGAGGCGGACGGGCGGCGCCTCCTGATCGATACGGGAGCCCGATCGGAGACCGTGCTGCACAATGCGGCGGAGCTCGGCATCGACCTTTCGTCGGTGACCGACGTCGTCATCACGCACAACCACGACGACCATACCGGAGGTCTCGTCGTCCTGCGGCGTGAGCTGTCGAAGAAAAACCCGCAGGCGCTGTCGCGGGCCCACGTGGCGCAGGGGATCTTCCTGAGCCGGCTCGACGGCGAGGGCCGCGAAGCCAACGGCCTGCTGCCGGCCCGGGCGAAGTACGAGGCCCTCGGCGGGACTTTCGTAGAACACGACGCGCCGATCGCCCTCTTCCCGGGCGTCTGGCTGACCGGACCCGTGCCGCGCCCGAACCCGGAGCGCAACTGGAGCGGCTCTCTCCGCCTGCAGACCGCTGCCGGCCCTGTCGAGGACACCATTCCCGAGGATTCATCCGTCGTGGTGGAGACGCCGGAGGGGCTGGTCCTGATCAGCGGCTGCGGCCATGCCGGGGTCGTCAACACCGCCGAGTACGCCCGCAAGGTGATCGGGCAGCAGCGGATCCTCGCCGCCATCGGCGGGTTCCACCTTTTCCCGGCCACGGACGAGCGTCTCGATTGGACGGCGCGCCAGCTCCGCCGGTTCGACCTGGGCTATCTTCTGGGAGCGCACTGCACCGGCGTCGAGGCGGTATTCCGGATTCGAAAGGTGGCCCACCTCGACCGCGCGACCGCCGTCGTCGGGGCGGTCGGCTCGTCGTTCACGCTCGGCAAGGGGCTCGATCCGCTCGCCCTGGCCCGCTGATCCCTCTTCGGGGGTCGCCGGCAACTATCCTGGGATCCATGATCGGCAAGGTGACCCGGCCGACACCATCCGGGTGAACTGCCGCTTCATCGCGTTCACCTGCGCGAGGTAGGCGGCGACGTCGTGATCGCCGCAGCGCTCGTGGACGGCCGGACGGAAGCCGCGCGCGGCGTAGGCGTCTCCCGCCGCCGCTCCGCACAGGTGGATGACGGCGGCGAGATCCTGCTTGCGCTCGGGCGTGGCGGCGGGGGCTCGCGAGCGCTCGAGCGCGCCCGCGACCCGCCGATCCAGCAGGGCCGACGTCATCTCGATGGCGTGGCTCGGCACGACACGGCTGTACAGGAAGTTGAACCAGCACGACGACGGGTCGAGCCAGTCGCCCGTCTCGGCCACCGCGTGGTCGTGGATGCAGTAGCGCCTCGCTTCGGCGAAGGTCGCGTCGGTGATCTGGTACATGCCGACCGCGCTCGACGCCGGCCGGTACACCTCGAACG
>CAYLND010000008.1:0-52374 GCA_964384905.1 uncultured Acidobacteriota bacterium | reverse complement strand
CGAAGCGCGTGCCGTCGTCGCCGGGGTTCGCCGCCAGCGCCTCGCGCAGAGCGGCGATCTCGCCCGCCGAATCCCCTTTCACCCTGCGCTCCATCGCCAGGTGACGCAGCTCCAGGCCGCGATCCGGGCGCCAGGGCGCGTTGGGCGCGGGGGAGGTCGCGGCAGACTCCGCCGCGGCGAGCGCCGGCAAGGCGCACGCGACGATCGCCACCGCGATGGAACGCAGGCTCGTCGTCATGACCTCCTTGATTGAACCCGCCGCCGGTGACGATGGCGTGACCGGCGCGTGACAGATCGGTGGCGCGTCTTCACCGTATCGTCACGCACCCCTCACATGACATTTCCGGACGGGACGGTATTTATTGCGGCGTCATGGCGCGCGACTGCCGGCGGCGGCACCGCGGGGGCGCGCGCAACTGCTGCGAACGCGCGGGGCCTCGCGGGCCCCCCCAACAGAGTGAAGGAGAGTCCTTTGATGAACCGGAAAGCGCTGTTGCTCGGATGTGGACTCGCGGCCCTGTGCGCGGGCGTACCGGCCCACGCCACGATCACGAACTGCAGCCCGGTCACGGTGCGTCTGTTCTACGGCGGCGCCACCGCGATCAACAACTCGGTCCGTCTGGCGGGCGAATCGGTGTTCGGCGGCACCGCGCAGTGCGTGAAACCCGGCAACCAGGTGTCGTTCCGCGGCATGGTCGATCTGAACAACGACGGCATCGAGGAGACCTGCGCCGAGTTCTACGTCGGCGTGCGCGGCGGCTCCTGCGAGGGCGTCAGCGACCTCGACAACAACGAGGGGACGCTGGTTTGCGATCTCGCCAACCCGACCGGGCCGGCGATCGACTCCAAGCACTCGTACCTGGCCCAGGCGATCGACATGACCGGAACCGACAACGAGCCGGCCAACTGCCCGGTGCCGCCGGTCAACGCCTTCGCCGCCGTGGACGGCGGCAGCGAGACGCGCATCGCGGTCGGCCCTTTCATCACCATCTTGAACGCCGGCATCACGGCGCTCGGCTGGGACCCCGCGAAGGACGGCTTCAGCCGCGACTCCTCGGCCGGAACCTGGGGCGCCCTCGGCTGGTGCGACTGGAAGAGCGTCGCCCCGGTCCGGCTGACCGGCTCGGCCGCCATCGCCCCCGTGTGGCGCGCCCTGACCTCCGGGACGCGCGTCATCTACCAGCAGGTCATCGCCAAGGACGTCACGCAGGGCTTCTCCACCCTGACCGAGCCCGGCACCGGCGACGTCATCTACGCCGTCAACAACAACCTGACCCCGCTCGACCAGAGAGTCTGCTCGACCAAGCCGACCGAGCAGTGCGGCAACAACCCGGCCGCCTCGTCGTTCTTCTGCTCCGATGGCGTCACGGCCTGCCAGGCGGCGGCGCGGCCGTTCTTCTGCGCCAGCTTCGTGCCGGCCGGCTCGCCGACGTACACCGCCGGCTGGGTCGGCGCCGACCGCACCGTCGAGAACCCGGGCGCCGACGGCATCCTGGGCACCGAGGATGATTACCCCGTCAAATCGTCCGCTTCGGACAACTTCGTCACCTCGACCTACAACGGCGTGGCCTTCAGCCCCGAGAAGGCGCGCGCCGGCAAGTACACGCACTGGTCCTACGAGCACATCTTCGCCCGCGCCGGCGGCGTGGCGCCCGCCGATCGCCAGGCCCTGGCCCGCAAGATCGTGGCCGCGACCAAGACCCTCGCGACCCAGTCGAAGGGGCTGATCGACATCCCGACGATGTCGGTGGAGAAGGCCTGCGACTCCTGCATCGTGGTGCCGCACTGAATTTGAGGTTTCATGAAGGGGGGGCCGGCCGTGCCTGGACACGCTGACCATGGCCGGTCCCCCCGGTTCACCCGGAACCCGACGCAATCCGAACCGCTCGCGCGCCGCACGCGGCGCGCGCCGACAAAGGAGATGACCCGATGAGACTCTTCGACCGGACCTCCCGGATCGCCCCGCGCGGCGTCCTGGCGGTCCTCCTGGCCCTGGGCGGCGCGTCCGCCGCGCACGCCGCCGGCCCGGCCTGGGATTACCAGGAGGACGTTCTGTACGTGGCCTACGTCCCGGGCGGCAACGAGCTGATCGTGAACCTCGGCCCGCAATCACAGTTCAACGGCGCGAGCGGGCCGGTCGCCGTCACCCGCTTTTCGGCCGCCGACGTCAGGAACGTGCTCGCCGGCGGCGGCCCGCTGCCCCCCACGGTCTGGGTGGCGGTGTTCGGCATCCACAATCCCGCGACCTTCGATTCGTACTTCTCCACCAACGGCCCGGCGTCGGCCGAGGGGGGTGCCATCGGCAATGCGTTCGGCGCCTGCAACCAGATCTACGGCTTCGGGAGCAACGTGTCGCTGCTCAGCACTCCGGTGCCGGCCAATCCTTACGCCGGGACCTTCACGGCCTCCTACGTGCTGTCGTACGAGAAGACGCTGAACGGTAACCACAAAGGCTCGCTCGGCGGCAACGTGGCGTTCGACGCCGAGACGCGCGTCGGGCCGGCCCGCAAGATCATCCCGTTCTACTTCGGGACCCGCACCGTCTCGGCCTCGCTCGCCCAGGGTCTGGTCGGATTCTTCCTCCTGGCCCCGGACGGCACCCTGGTTTTCGACGTCGACAGCGACGGCGACCGGATCCCCGACAGCGTCGACAACTGCCCGGCCGTGGCCAACGCCGACCAGAAGGATACGGACGGCGACGGAGTGGGCGACCTGTGCGACAACTGCCCGACCGTCGCCAATCCCGGCCAGCAGGACGCCGACGGCAACGGCGTGGGCGACGCCTGCGAGAAGTACACCGTCAGCGCCGCCTTCGGCCCCGGAACGCTGAACATCCGGGCCCAGGGGAACGGCTTCACCTTCGGGGTGTCGGTCGTGAACGTGACCGACCCGGTCAATCAGAAGCCGGTCGACCCGTCCCAGGTGGGTCGTCTCTACCTTTCGTCGGTCGACGGCATCGTCCTGCCGACACCGGATGCGAGCCCCGGCTGCCAGCCGTCGCAGGACGGCATCTGGGAGTCGCACCGCGTCGTGGCGGGCACTCAGTTCACGGCCTTCTTCGACACGCCGTCCGACGGCAACTGCCAGACGATCGACGGCGGCCGGCAGGATCTGAACGCCCTGCTCGCCGACGCTCTGGACGGGTCCAGCGTGACGATCTGCTTCAAGGCGCCGATCCTGGGACAGAACGTCGAAGGCTGCGGCACCACCCGGGTGAACAACAAGAAGACCCGGTAGTCCTCTCGCCCGAGGCGCCCGCGTGCCGGCGGCGCTCCACCGGCACGCGGGCGCCTTTTTTCTCCTCCCATGAGAACTCCGAGAGCGATGGTCCGGGTCCTCCTGGCGCTGGCGCTCCTGGCGCTCGCCGGCTCCGCGTCCCGCGCCGATCTGTCGCGGGAGATCGAGCCGAACGACTCCGTGCCGCAGCCCCTGGTCCTGCCACTGACGATCGGCGGGCACATCGAACCGGCGGGTGACGTCGACGTCTACGCCTTCCGGGGAGAGGCGGGGCAGGTGATCACGGCCGACGTCCTGGCCCGCGGCCTGCGGGCCGACAATTCGCCCGGGTCGACGTTGAGCGCCCTCCTCCGGCTCAGCGCCGCCGACGGCACCATCCTGGCGCAGGATCAGTCGCTGGGGGACTACGACGATCCGACCGTGCGCGCGACGCTGCCGGCCTCCGGCGTCTTCTACCTGAGCGTGCAGGACCTCAATCCGGCCACGGGAGGACCCTCGTCCCTCTACCTTCTGTCGGCCGAGATCGACTCCAACGATCAGCCGTCGCTGGCGACACGCGTGGCGCCGCCGCTTCTGGTCAGCCTCGACGCCTTGATCTACCCGGCCGGCGATCAGGACTGCTACCTCGTGCGCGGCACGACCGGTCAGATCCTGACGGCCGACGTCAACGCCGCGGTGTTCAACCCCGTCGCGCCGACCGAGACGGTGCTGACCCTGTACGATTCCTCGTCCCGCCTTCTGGCGCAGGACTCCTGGTCCCTCGGCAACCCGCACGACCCGTTCCTGCAGCTCGCGCTCGTGGTCGACGGCGACTACGCCGCCTGCGTCCGCGAAGTGAGAGGGTTCGTGGGGACGACCAACACGTTCTACCAGCTCACGCTGTCGCTCGGGCCGGCGGCTTCCGACGACACCTACGCCGTCGGCCTGCCGGTCCTCGTCCCGCGGCGCGTGTCCGGAATCATCAGCCCGCCGGGCGACCGGGACCTGTACCGCTTCTCCTCGGCGGCCTCGTCGCTGCGGCTCGATCTCGATGCCCGCACCGACCTCCAGTCCCTCCTGTCCGGAGCGCTGTCGCTGCAAACGCCCTCCGGCACCGTGGCCTCCGATGCCTCGGCCCCCGATCCGTCGCTGCTCGTTTCGATTCCCGCCGGAGAGTACGCCGCGGCGGTGGCGGGTTCCTGCGCCGGCGGAGGCTGCCTCGACGCCGATCTCTACTACGCCCTGACTCTCGACAACGATCCGGACGGCGACGGGCTGCGCCTGCCGGCCGACAACTGCCCGACCGTGTCCAACCTGTCCCAGGCGGATCGCGACCACGACGGCGTCGGAGACGCCTGCGATCTCTGCCCCGATTTCTTCAACCCCGATCCGGCGGACGGCCGGAGGCCGCCCGCGGAGGCGGCTGCCGCCGGCCTGGCCTTCGCGGCCGGATCGTCGGCCGATCTCACCTGGCCCGGACAGACGGACGCGCTGGGTTTCAACCTGTACCGCGGCCGCCTGCCGGCAGGAGCACGGTTCAGCTTCTCCCCCTCCTGTTTCGCCGACAACCTGACCCAGCCTTCGGCGGCCGACGCCGACGCTCCGGGGACCGGCGAGCTTTTCTATTACGAGGTGGACGCGGAGAACGAATGCGCCGAAGGCCCGTTCGGCAGCGACAGCACGGGAGTCGCGCGCACCATCCCGGCGGCCTCTCTCTGCCCGCAGCGCTTCTGACCCGGAAGTCCGGCGCGTTGTCACCCGTTCGTCACATTCCTTTCACCAGTTGGTCGGAGAACGGACGGTAGAGTCCTGCCCGCCGGACCCGCGATCCGGCATGCCGCCAAAGATTCTCGAACCGCACGACAGAGCAGACGAGGACAACTCGATGAAACGGAGCAGTCAAGGACACAGGACCGCACGCACCATCGCCCGGGCGCTCCTGCTCCCGGCGGTGCTCCTGGCCGGGCCGGTGGCGGCCATCGCGGGACCGGCCTGGGACTACAGCCAGGACATCCTGTACGTCGCGTACGTTCCAGGCGGGAACGAGATCATCGTCAACCTTGGGCCGGCGTCGCAATTCGCCACGGCGACGGCGCCGTTCGCGATCACGCGGTTCTCCGCGCAGGACGTGCGCAACGTCCTGAACGCCGGCGCGACGCTCCCCCCGAACACGGCCTGGGCCACGATCTTCGGCATCCGCAACCCGGCGACGTTCGATTCCTACTACGCGACCCGGGGGCCGGCGACCAACTCGACGACCGCCATCGGCAACGCCTTCGGCGCCTGCAACCAGATCTACGGATTCGGCTCGAACGTCACCCAGCTCGCCGGGCCGGTCGGGACGAACCAGTTCGCCGGCACCTTCGCGGGCACGTACCAGTTCTCGTATCAGAGCACGCTGAACGGCACGCAGCGCGGCTCGCTGGGTGGGAACGTGCCGTTCAACAGCGAGACGCTGATCGGCTCGACATCGATCACCGTCCCGTTCTATTTCGGCACCCGGACGAGCGGCGGGACGACCGCACAGGGACAGGTCGGAGCGTTCATCCTGGCGCCCGACGGCACCCTGACCTTCGACATCGACACCGATGGCGACGGGATCGTCAACTCGCTCGACAACTGTCCGTTCGTCTCCAACCCGACGCAGACGAACGCCGACGGCGATCTCTACGGCGCCGCCTGCGATTGCAACGACAACGACGCCACGGTGTACGCCATCCCGACCGAGGTGCCGCAGCTCACGCTCGGGGCGGACCGGGTGACTCTCACCTGGACGTCTCCCGACAACCCGGGCGGGTCATCGACGGTGTACGACCTGGTCCGTTCGAGCGTCAAGAACGATTTCGCCGGTGCCGCCGCGGTCTGCGTGGCGACCGGCGTGTCCGGCAGCAGCGCGACCGACGCGACGGTGCCCCCGACTCCCCAGGCGACCTTCTACCTGGTGCGGGCGCGCAACAGCTGCGGTCTCGGCAACGCCGGCAAGACGTCCGGCAACGTGGACATCAACGTCCGGACGTGCCCCTGATTCATCGGCGGAGGTTCGTGCAAGCGAGGGTGTGAGGGTCGTCACACGCGAAGGGCGCGGCGGGGAGGGTGATCCCCTCGCCGCGCCCTTCAATCGATCGGCTTCATCCGGAGGAACGGACTTCATGACGTCTCGACGGCCCGCCGCCCGACCCGGGAAGCGCCTCGCCCCGATCCTCGCCCTCATCGCCCTGTGCTCCACCGCCACCCCGATCCTGGCGGCCACCACCGGGAACCTGACCGGCACGGTGGTCGACCACAGCGGCCCGCTGCCGGGCGCCACGGTGGGCCTCAGCGGGTCCGGTCTGCCGGCCGGGGCGCAGACGATCACCGACGCGCAGGGGAAGTTCCGCTTCCTCGCCGTTCCTCCCGGCCTCTACACGATCACCGTCTCGATCGGCGACCGGCCGCCGGTGTCCCGCTCGGGGATCGTCGCCAGCGCCGGCGAGACCACCGCCATCCCTCCCATCCTGATGACGATCGAGAAGGTGCAGGTGACCGCCCAGTCGGAGGAGGAGACGCTCATCAAGCCGGGCAGCACCACGCTCGGGCAGAATCTCGGGGCGAAGACCCTCGAGACGCTGCCGACGGCGCGCTCGTACGAGTCGGTGGTCGAGATGGTGAGCGGCTCGGCGGGCGACGACGGCACCGGCGGACACTCGATCTACGGCGCCTCCGGGCTCGAGTCGACCTACGTCATCGACGGCGTCAACACCACCGCGGTGATGACCGGCAGGGCCGGCAAGGAGCTGAACTTCGACTTCGTCGAGGAGATCCAGGTCAAGACCGGCGGCTACGAGCCGGAGTTCGGCCGGGCGCTGGGCGGCGTGGTGAACGTGGTGACCAAGAGCGGCAGCAACCAGCTCCAGGGCCTGTTCTCGACCGAATGGACCCGCCGCACCTACACCAGCGACCCGATGGCCGCGGGCGACCTGACCTTCAGCAAGGTCGGCGACAGCGCCACCTTTCCGATGAGCCTGGGCGGCCCGATCGTCAGGGAACACGCCTGGTTCTTCTTCGCCTACTCCCCGACCCGCGACGACACCACCCACCCGCAGTTCAACGCCCCGACCAACGGCCGCGAGGAGGCGACCCAGTTCAAGCGCTCCAATCTGTTCAGCGGCAAGCTCACCTGGCAGGTGACGCAGGCGCAGCGCCTGACGTTGACGTCGTTCTCCGACCCGGCCGAGTGGCAGAAGGAGTCCGAGCGCTGGGGCATCGGCGAGGACGTCAAATCGACCACCGGCGGCACCGACACCGCGCTGAAATACACCGGCATCTTCGGCTCCGGCTACATCCTCGACGGCCAGGTCGGCACGCACCGGGAGTCGAAGACGATCGAGCCGCTGCCGATCCAGTATCCGATCGGCGCCGACCGCCGCGCCTCGTTTCCGTCGGTGCGCAAGAACCCCGGCGGCACCAACGTCGGCTCGGCGCCGCCGCAGAACCCGGACGACCCGACCCAGGTCCAGGCGTTCGAGCGCCGCTATCTCTCCGCCGGCCCGTATCCCTACTCGGGCGAGGACAGGGCCAATCGCGACTTCGCGCGCCTGAGCCTCGAGCACCTGGTCGGCGGCCACGAGATCAAGGTCGGCATCGATCGCGAAGAGAACAGGCTCGACCAGGTGGAGGACTACGGCTGGGGCACCGGCATGGCGCTCGACTGGACCGACCTGCGCGCCTCCGACGCCCAGGGCCATCCGATCGGCACCCCCACCTCGGTCCTCGGCATCCGCCGCTGCTGGGGCGACGGCCAGGGACGCTGCCTGCAGTGGCCCGACCAGATCCAGCCCTCGTCGCAGACGGTCAGCTCGTCGGAGTACGTGCAGGACCGCTGGACGATCAACCCGCGGGTGACGGTCACCTACGGCGCCCGCCTGGAGGGTCAGGATCTGCGCGACGGCAGCGGCCACACGGTCGCGAAGGTGAGCAACACCTTCTCGCCGCGCTTCGGGGTGACCTACGACCCGCAGGGGAACGGGAAGATGAAGATCCACGGGTCGTGGGGGCGCTTCAGCGACACGCTGCCGCTCGAAATCACCAGCCGGGTGTTCGACCCGCGCATCACCAGCATCAGGCTGTACCGCACCTCGGGGCAGGGGTACAAATCATACGAGCAGTTCGTCGGCGAGCTGTTCTCCGTCGACCCCTCCTTCGGCCGCCTCTGCGCCACCGACACGCCCACCGACAACGCCGGCGTGACCCGGAGCGGGTTCGGCTGCTGGGACTTCGAGCGCTCGCCGTCCGATCCCGTGGCGCACGATCCGTTCGGCCGGGTCCTGACGCCGTTCCAGACGATCGATTTCGGCACCCTGTTTCCCTCGCCGGTCGACGCGCGCCTGCGGGCCGGCAGCCAGGACGAGGCGATCCTCGGATTCGAATGGGAGTTCACGCCGCACTGGGCGATGGGCACGCGCCTCATCCGCCGCAGCCTGAACGAGGCGATCGAGGACATGTCGCTCGACTACGGCCGCACCTACATCATCGGCAACCCGGGGCGCGCCTATCACATCACCCCCGACCCGAACGACAAGGCCTGGTTCAGCGGCGACGCGCGCTGCGTTCCGGGCGATCCCGCGACCTACGATTTCTGCGGGACGGGCGAGCGCCTCGGCTGCACGCCTGGACGGGAGTGCACCATCGACAACGCCGGTCTGGTGGCCGCCGGCTTCTCCGGGTTCCCGCGTCCCACGCGCGACTTCAAGGGGGCCGAAGTGAGCGTCGACAAGACTTTCTCGAAGGGCTTCGACCTGAGCGCCTCGTACCTGTACTCCACGACCGAAGGCAACTACCGCGGCCGCTACATCGAGGAGGTCGAGGAGCGCGACCCGCACCCGACCGAGGCGTTCGACTTCCCGATCCTGACCTACAACGCACAGGGCTCCCTGCCGCAGGATCGCAAGCACCAGCTCAAGCTGCACGGGATGTACCAGTTCGCGCACGGTTTCAAGGCCGGCGGCACGTTCCGCTGGCTGTCGGGGACGCCGCTGTCGGCCACCACGGACCCGGACAACTTCAACAACCCGTTCGCCTACGGCCGCATCTATCTGCTGCCGCAGGGGGCGGCGGGGCGCACGCCGTCGCTGCAGCAGTTCGACCTGCACCTGTCGTACGACTGGAAGATGTCCGAGCGCGTGCGCAGCGTCCTGTTCCTCGACGTCTACAACCTGCTCGACCGGCAGGTGCCGACACGCTTCGAGCAGCAGTTCCTGCAGGCCGGCTCGGCGGACGCGGTGAGCTGCGGGTCGGTGCCGGGCTTCTGCGGCTACAGCGACGCGACCACGTTCGGCGGCGAGCCCACCACCGAATTCCTCGATCAGATCCCGGGCGCCGGCAACCACAACGGCAAGGCCGACCCGTCCGAGTGGGACGCCTGGGCCCACTCGATCCAGGGGCGCTTCCATACGGTCAAGTCGCTGTACAGCTATTTCAAGAACACGACTTTCCCCTATCTCAACCCGTTCACCGGTCAGTACGAGCAGGTCGCCGCCTTCCCCGGCTTCAGCAACTGCCCCGCCGGTCTGCCGGACGACCCGACGACCTGCAAGGGGATGTACGACCTGTACGGGCTGAGCCTGGAGCGGCAGGCGCCGCGCTCGCTGCGCTTCGGATTGAAGGTGGCGTTCTGATGCGGCGCCTCGTCCGGTCGCTCGTCGCTGCCGCCCTTCTCGCCGCCCCGCTTGGTCTGGGCGCCGGCGCCGTCCGGGCCGCCGACACCAGCGGGGCCGACGAGTCCTGGCTGAGGAACGACGCGGTCGTCACCCTGTTCTACGGCACCTACCGGTACGATCGTTCGTACGGGGTGCCGAGCGCCGATCCCTACGGTCTGCGGATCGGCACGCGGATCACTCCGACGCTGACGCTGGAGGCCTCGTTCCAGCGCGCTCCGGGCGGCGATCTGACCGACCGCGGCAGCACGCTGTTCAGCGGCCCGAGCATCGCGTCCAACACCGGCCCGCTGTCGGTGCGCAGCGAATCGCTGCAGGCGCGTCTTCTGATCGAGCCGCGCCAGCACGGCCGGCGCTTCTCTCCCTACATGGTGACCGGCTTCGGCCGCCTGCGCTTCTATTCCGACCCGGCGCTCCAGGAGGGCCAGCGCGGCAGCCTGTCGCAGGGCACGGTGATCTTCGGCGCCGGCCTGCGGCAGTTCCTGACGCGCTACGTCGCCCTGCGCTTCGAGTACACCGGGGAATCGTCGTTCGAGCAGATCCAGATCAACCAGCAGGCGACCTTCGGCGTCGCCTTCGAGCTGAACCATCGCGAGCCACCCGACAGCGACCGGGACGGGGTGATCGATTTCTCCGACCGGTGCGCCGGCACGCCGCCCGGGGCGCTGGTCGACGCGTCCGGCTGCCCGTACGATCTCGATAACGACGGCGTCCCCGAGGGGCTCGACCTGTGCCCCCGGACGCCGGCGGGCTGGAAGGTGGACGCCAGCGGCTGCCCGACCGACGAGGACGGCGACAAGGTGGTCGACGCCCTGGACACCTGCCCCGGGACGATCCCCGGCTCGACGGTCGACGCGCACGGCTGCCCGTCGGACGAGGACGGCGACGGCATCCCGGACGGTCTGGACCGCTGCCCCGGCACGGTGCATGGGGCGCAGGTCGACGCGCTGGGGACCGAGACTCCGGGCTGCACGCACGACCCGGACGGCGACGGCGTGCCGGCCGGTCTCGACAAGTGCCCCCGCACGCCGGCCGGCGCCGTGGTCGACGCGTCGGGCTGCCCGATCGACTCCGACGGCGACGGCGTGTACGACGGTCTCGACGCCTGCCCCGGTTCGATCCCCGGACTGCTGCACGACAAGGACGGCTGCCCCAGGGTGCGTCTCGATCGGGACGGGCCGCAGATCCTCGAGAACGTCGTCTTCCTGAAGGGGGTCGAGCTGTACCCCGGCGCCGACGCCTGGGCCGGTCTCGCCGCGGAGGCGCTCCTGTACTGGTCGGACCTCCGGATCGAGATCGACGTCTACACCGACGCCGGCCCGGCGGCGGCGCAGCGGAGCCTGGCCAGGAAGCGGGCCGAGGCGATCAAGGCGATCTTCGTGGCGCGCGGCGTCGCCGCCGATCGGATCGACGCGGTCGGCAAGGGAGCCGTCGATTTCATCGCCGCGGACGACACGCCGGAAGAAAAGGCGAAGAACAACCGCGTCGTCCTGCGGCGGATTTCGGGCGACCTATCCGTTCACCCGGTGGCTGCGCCTGTGCAGTCCCCGGCGCCGATCGAGCCTTCGCCGAACTGACGCCGCGACTCGCCGGCGGGATTCCGGAAGGTTCAGGCGGTCAGGCGGCGCAGCAGGCGGAGCTTCGGCGGGGAGGCGGGCTCGCGCTCGGCCTTGCGGGCCCGGAGCGGGGCGAAGCGGACGTCGCGCTCGAACACCTTCCGGAACAGGTTCGATTTCACCTCGGCGGCGTGCATCTCCACCGCCGGCTCGAGGCTCGACAGGACGGCGAAATGGGCCCGCCGGCGGGTCAGACGGCAGCGGACGTCGAGGACGCGCTGCGAGTGGCGCCGGTCGAGAGCGTCGGCGATGCGCAGGAGCGCGGCCAGCCGGCGCACCATCCAGCGATCGGCGCGGCCGAGGGCGGCCCAGCCACGGTGGCTCCTCTTCGGCCCCGACCGGCGATGGTAGCGCGCCGTCAGGGCGATCATCTCGCGCTCGCGCGGCGTGAACCCGTCGAGCTGCGCGTGCGCAATCAACCTGTACGTATGCTTGTGGTGGCCGCGGAACGCCACGACGTAGCCGACGTCGTGCAGGAGCGCCGCCGACGCCAGGAGATCGCGCGCGTCCGGATCGATGCCGAGCGGGCCCGACAGCTGGTCGAACAGCGACACGGCCAGACGCTGCACCTGGCGGCCGTGCGCCTCCTCGACGTGCAGAGAGCGCGCGAACGCCTCGGCGGCGGCCAGCCGGCGGGGCCGCGCCGGCGGCTCGACGGTCCGGAAGCGCCGGGAGATCATGCGGTTCAGGAGCGCGTGCCGGATGCCGTGCGCGCTGACGCGCAGGGTGTTCACCTTCAACCGGGCCAGCAGCTCGTACAGGATCACCACTCCGGCGATGATGATGTCGGCCCGGTCGGGCGACAGCCCGGGCATGGCGCGGCGCTCGGCCAGCCCGCGGCGCAGGAGCGCCTCCCGCAGGTGCAGCAGCTCCGCCTGCGTCATCTCGAAGCCCTGGACCGGCCGGCCCGCCAGGCCCTGGCGCGCCATCGCCATCTGCGCCACCGTGGCGGCGGTGCCGCCCGACGCGATCAGGAACTGCGGCGGCGGGTCGGCTTCGATGCCGGCCGCCTCGATCGCCCGCCGGACCCGGCGGCGCATCGCCTTGAACTCGCGCCGCCGCACCGGGTCGGACGCCGGGCACTCCTCGGTGAGGACGACGGCCCCCAGCTTCAGAGAGTGCACCTGCTGGATGTGGCTGCCGAGCGCCAGGATCACCTCGGTGCTGCCGCCGCCGACGTCGGCGACCGCGCAGGGATGGTCGCCGAGATCGAAACTGCGCGCCGCGCTCTCGAACGCCAGCTCGGCCTCCTCCTGCTCGGAGATCACCCTCACGCGCAGCCCGGTCTCGGCGCGCACGCGGGCGACGAACTGCTTTCGGTTGGCGGCGTTCCGGATGGCGCTGGTGGCGACGACGGACATTCCTTCGACGCCCCGGCCGCGCGCGATCTCGGCCATCCGGTGCAGCGCCGTGACGGCGCGCCCGACGGCGGCGCGCGACAGCCGCCCCTGGCGGTTGAGACCCGCCGCCAGGCGCGCCACTTCCCGCTCGTCGTCCAGGGTGCGCAGCGCTCCGTCGGAGCCCGCCTCGACGATCAGCGACCGGATGGTGTTCGAGCCGATGTCGATCACTCCCAGGACCGATTTCTTCATGCGGCCACCATCGGACCCGTCACCGCGCGCGACCCCGCGCGACGGGGCGATCGCCTGACCGTCGAGGCGGCCCCGCCGGCCGACCGGAAGCGCGACAGCCTCCGGGTCACCGCCTCGGCGCGACGGCTGCGATGCCGCAGGAGACGCCGCAGCAGCGGGCCGGCGCCGGGCCGATAGGCTTCCCGGTGCACCAGGTCGATCAGGAGGTCGAGGTCGTGCAGACCGCCGAGATCGCCTTGCAGGGCGCGCGCCTGGCGGATGGCCGGACGCAGACCGCTCTGTCCCGCCTCCGACAGGATCTCGAGCGTGTACCGGTGACGTTTGACCGCAATCCTCAGACGGTGCATCGCCTCGACGTCCTGTCCGTTCGCCTCGCGGCAGGCGTGCTCCAGGGAGTCCGCGGGAGGAACACCGGCCGTGAGCGGGCGGTCCGGGGTCGTGGAGGCGCCGGCAGGCGCGCGCAGCAGTCTTCTCAAACGCTTGCGCAGTCCGGGAAGCCCGTCCCGCCGTCCGGCTCGCCGGCCCTCCGCGATCGTCTTCTCGAGGCGGCGCGCCAGAGCGGAGGCGCATCTCTTTTCTCCGACAGGCAGGCGCGAGGTGATGCGCGGGAGCAGGTCGCGGAGGACGAAGGCGTTGCGCAGCGCGCCGAGGCGTCTCCTTATGGCGCGCGCCCGGCGCTCGAGCCGGCGCCTCGGCCTCTCGGGCAGGTGGGCAGCGAACAGATCGATCGCCGCCTGCAGCCGGCGCGTGGCGACCCGCAGATCGTGGATCGCGCCCGGGGCGGCCGTCCTGAGAACGAGCCGGCGCGCCTTGAGCACCCTGCGACCCCGCTCGAGGAGGATCTTCCGAATCTGACGGCCCGGCGCGACCGGTTCGGCGGCCGCCTTTCCGCGCTGCGATCCGGACGCCTCTTTCATGAGCGCATCATACAGCATCGTTTGGGGTTAGGAGCGGGTCGGTCATCCATTTCTACGTCGATTTTCCCAATTTGTCACATGTCCGTCACATTGCGGCCCGAAAATTATCCTGTATACTAAGCCCCTCATATCACCGGGAAGAGGATGGCGTACGGCCGACCAGCGCTCCGTCGGGGCAGGTTGATTGTCGTCGAGGGGATCGACGGCTCCGGCAAGAGCACCCAGATCCAGTTGCTGCACAAGTGGCTGCAGGCGCGCGGACACCAGGTGGTGTTCACGGAATGGAACTCCTCCGATCTGGTTCGGCAGGCGACCAAGCGCGGCAAGAAGAAGAACCTCCTCACCCCGACCACGTTCAGTCTGCTGCACGCCACCGATTTCGCCGACCGGCTGACCTACCGCATCATCCCGTACCTGAAGTCGGGGATCACCGTCCTCGCCGATCGGTACATCTATACCGCCTTCGCCCGGGACAGCGCCCGCGGCGTCGATCCGCGCTGGGCGCGCGATCTGTATTCCTTCGCGGTGAAGCCGGACGTGACGTTCTACTTCCGCGTGCCGATCGACGTCGCCGTGAGCCGCATCCTGAGCTCCCGGGCGAAGATCAAGTTCTACGAGGCCGGCATGGATCTCGGCCTCAGCCCCGACCCGGTGGAGAGCTTCCGCAGGTTCCAGGGGCGGGTCATCGAGGAGTACGACCGGATCAGCGAGGAGTTCGGCTTCCGCGTGATCGACGGCACGCGCAGCATCGACAGCCAGCAGCAGCAGGTCAGGTCCATCGTGGCCCGGCTCGATCGCGAGCCCGGTCTGGCGGAGGCCTCATGAATCCGGGCAAGGACGGCGCGAAGTTCTTCGGTCACGGCCTGCCGTACGCCGACGTCCGCGATCTCAAGGGCACGCTGATCACCCTCGAGGGCACCGACGGCGTCGGCCGCACCACCCAGGTGGCCTTGCTGAAGGAGTGGCTCGAGGTCCAGGGTTACGGGGTCATCGAGACCGGCTGGACGCGCTCCGAGCTGATGTCCGAGACCATCGGCGCGGCCAAGGCGGGGCACAACCTGAACCAGCTCACCTTCAGCCTGCTGTACGCCACCGACTTCGCCGACCGCCTGGAGAAGATCATCCTGCCGGCGCTGCGCTCCGGGTTCGTGGTCCTGGCCGACCGGTACGTGTTCACCGCCTTCGCCCGCAGCGTGGTGCGCGGCGCCGACCCGGACTGGATCCGCAGCGTCTTCGGCTTCGCCCTGGTCCCCGATCTGACGCTGTACCTCCGGACCGACGCCGACACGCTGGTGCGGCGGGTGCTCAGGAGCCGGGGCATCGACTACTGGGAGTCCGGGATGGACATGCATCTCGGGACCGATCTCTTCGAATCGTTCCGGAAGTACCAGTGGCGTCTGATCCGCCAGTACAACAGGATGGCCCGGGACTTCGACTTCGTCACGGTGGACGCCACGCTCGGCGTCGACGAGATCCAGGCGCGCATCCGGCGCCGGGTGCAGGCGCTCCTGGACGACCGCCGCATGCAGGTGCTGTCCTCGAGCCTCGACACCCTCCGCCCGCTGCTGTTCGAGGCCGAGGAGGACGAAGCCGAGCCGGCGCCCGCGCCGCGCTACGCGGAAGAAGCTCCCGCCCGCGCCGCCCGCGGCCCGTCGCAGGACTGAGCGCGGCCCCGGCCGCCCGCCGCGATGCGGATCTACCTGCTCCGCCACGCCATTGCCGGCCCGCGCGATCCGCAGCGCTATCCCGTCGACTCCGACCGTCCTCTCACCCGCGAGGGACGACGCAAGATGGCGCGCGCCGCGCGCGGCATGCGGCGCCTGGAGCTGCGGTTCGATCTCATCCTGACCTCGCCTCTGGTGCGGACCCGGCAGACCGCCCGCGTCGTCGCCACGTCGTTCCGCCCCCGTCCGCCGCGCCGCGCCCTGCGCCCCCTGTCTCCCGGCGGCGGCGCCGGCGGCGTCCTGACGGCGCTCGCCTCGATCCCGGCCGACTCCTCCGTTCTCCTGGTCGGGCACGAGCCCGACCTGTCGCGCCTGGCCGGCGCGATGATCGTCGAGCCGCGCTCGGATCTGTCGCTGGAGTTCAAGAAGGGCGGTCTGTGCCGGATCGATTTCGAGGGGGCGCCCCGTCCCGGCGCAGGCCGGCTGATCTTCCACTTCACTCCGCGCGTCCTCCGGATGCTGGGCGGGAACGGCAAGCCCGATTGAGCCCGGGCCCGGCCGGCCGCACGCCGAGGCGGGCTGTGGTAGATTGACAGCCATCGAAACCAGCGAGGGGGGGGCGGGGGTACCCCGGACCGCAGGGTGTTCGACAGGATCGGGATCGAACCTCTCCGCTCGCGCATGCTTCCTCACGTTGATCGGCACCTGGCGGGGCTCCGGCCATGTCGGACCAGTCGCCCGAGGACGATCGTCCCCCGGACTCCTCCGCGCCGAGGACGCACACGTCGGCGTCGGGGGTGACGGCCGCGGAGGCGATCGGGGCGTACCGTCTTCTCCGGAAGATCGGCGAGGGCGGGATGGGAGAGGTGTGGCTGGCGGAGCAGGCGGCGCCGATCCGCCGGCAGGTGGCCCTGAAGGTGATCAAGGCCGGCATGGACACCCGTCAGGTCGTCGGCCGCTTCGAGGCCGAGCGCCAGGCCCTGGCGCTGATGGATCATCCCGGCATCGCCCGGGTGTTCGACGCCGGCGAGACCCCGCGCGGCCTCCCTTTCTTCGCCATGGAGTACGTCAAGGGCGAGGCGATCACCTCCTACTGCGACCGCCATCGCCTCACCACCCGCGAGCGCCTGGAGCTGTTCACCCAGGTGTGCGACGCCGTGCAGCACGCCCACCAGAAGGGCGTCATCCACCGCGACCTGAAGCCGTCGAACGTCCTGGTGTCCCTCCTGGACGATGACCCGGTCCCCAAGATCATCGACTTCGGCGTCGCCAAGGCGATCGCCCAGCGTCTGACCGAACGGACCCTGTTCACCGAGATGGGCGTGCTGGTCGGCACGCCCGAGTACATGAGCCCCGAGCAGGCCGAGATGACCGGTCTCGACGTCGACACCCGGACAGACGTCTACGCCCTGGGGATCATCCTGTACGAGCTCCTGGTCGGGGCGCTGCCGTTCAACCCGGGTGAGCTGCGGCAGGCCGGGTTCGACGAGATCCGCCGGCGCATCCGGGAGGTCGACCCGCCGCGCCCCAGCACGCGGGTCAGCACCCTGGGCGAGGCTTCCACCGAGTCGGCCCGCAACCGCAGGACCGACCCGGGCCGGCTGGTCAGCCTCCTCAAGGGCGACCTCGACTGGATCACCATGAAAGCGCTGGAGAAGGATCGCACCCGGCGCTACGGCTCCCCGTCCGAGCTGGCGGCCGACATCGGCCGGCACCTGAGCGACGAGCCGGTCCTGGCCGGCCCGCCCAGCACGCTCTACCGGGCGGGCAAGTTCATCCGCCGCCACCGGCCGGGCGTGGCGGTGGCGACGCTGGGCGTGCTCGCTCTGGCCGGGTTCGCCGCCACCATGGCGGTCCAGGCCCGACGCATCGCCCGCGAGCGCAACCGCGCCGAGCGCGTCTCCGACTTCCTCGTCAACCTCTTCAAGGTCTCCGACCCCAGCCTCGCCCGCGGCAGCTCCATCACCGCCCGCGAGGTCCTCGACAAGGGCGTCCTGGAAATCCAGCAGGAGCTGGCCGGCGAGCCGGAGGTCGAGGGCCAGCTCCTCGACACCATGGGGCGCGTCTACACCAGCCTCGGCCTTTACCCGAAGGCCGAGCCCCTGATCGAGCGGGCCGTGCAGATCCGCCAACAGGTCCTCGGACCGGATGATCCGGCGACACTCGACTCCCAGGACGCCCTCGCCTACCTCTACCGTTTCCTCGGCCGGCAGGCCGACGAGGAGAGACTGCAACGGAAGGTTCTGCAGGCCCGGCTCCGGGTGCTGGGCAAGGACGATCCCGCCACGCTGCGGTCGATGCACCGGGTGGCGGTCGCGCTGCAGCTGCAGGGGCACTACAAGGAAGCCGGGGAGATTCACCGCCAGGTGCTCGAGGCGCGGCGGCGCGTCCTCGGACCGGACCACCTCGACACTCTCTGGTCGATGCAGAATCTGGCGGTCATCGACCAGACCGAGGGCCGGTACGACGAAGCAGTCAAGTTGTGCGGGGACGTCGTCGCGACGCGCCGGAGGGCCCTCGGCGACGACCATCCCGACACGCTCGAAGCGACAACCCTGCTGGCGAACCTCTATAGCGATCTCGGGCGCAGAGCAGACGCCGAGAAGCTCTTCGACCAGGTGGTGGAAGCACGGCGCAGAGTGCAGGGCGTCGATCACAAGGACACCCTCGACGCCATGAGCGGCCTGGCCAACGTCTACTGGTCGGAGGGACGCTACGCCGAAGCGGCCGCGCTGCATCGTCAGGTGTACGACGGCCGGCGGCGCGTCCTCGGCGAGGAGCACCCTGACACCCTGCGATCGCTCAACAACGTGGCCGGGGTGACCTCTGATCTCGGGCAGCACGTGGATGCCGAGAGGCTCTACAGGCAGGCGCTCACGATCCAGGATCGTGTCCTGGGCAAGGACCACCCCAATCGACTCGGGACGGTCAACAACCTGGCCACCTCCCTGTTCGCGCGCGGACACTACGCCGAGGCGGAGGCGCTGTTCCGGGAGGCGGTCGAGATCCAGGTGCGCGTCCGAGGACCCGATGACTACGATTCGCTCCTCTACCAGACCAATCTCGCGGACGCTGTGCGCGCTCTCGGACGAGCCTCCGAGGCGCAGGGGATCCTTCAGAAGACTCTGGACATCGAACACCGGACGATCGGCGTAGAGAACCCCCTGACGCTTCAGACCAGGCAGAACCTGGCGGCGGCGCTCAGCGACGAAGACCGTCAGGCCGAGGCCGAGAAGCTGCTCGTGGAGACCCTGCAGACTCAGCGTCGAGTGCAGGGCGACGAAAGCCTGGACGCCCTGGGGTGTCAGGCCGCCCTGGCCAGGATCTACGCGCGGCAACGACGATTCGACGAGGCGGAGGCGCTGCTCGGCAGGACGCTCGACGCGCAGCGCCGGGTGCTCGGCCCGAACCGTCCGCAGACGCTGCTGACTCTGTTCCTGTCCGGCTGCTGCCGCGCGCTCCGGGGAGACCGGCCGAAATCGCTCGACCTTCTCCGACGGGCCGTCGAGTCAGGTTTTCCGGACGCGGAGAGCATGCTGCGCGACCCGGATCTCAGATCTCTGCGGCGCGACCCGACCTTCCTGAAGCTGGTCGACAAGGCGCGCAACAACTCCGACCGTTAGCCTCGCCGGGGTTTCCGGGGGCCCCTCGGACTCTAGGGCGTCGGGTCGCAGAGATCCCCGAGGCCATCGCCGTCGGAGTCCCGCTGGTCGGTGTTTCCGACCGACGGACAGTTGTCGCAGGCGTCGCCCACGCCGTCCTGGTCGGTATCGCTCTGGGCCGGGTCGGAGAGCGCCGGGCAGAGATCGCAGGCATCGCCCACCCCGTCCAGATCGGCGTCCGCCTGGATGGCGTTGGCATCGAGCGGGCAGTTGTCCAGTCCGTCCGGGACGCCGTCGCCATCGAGGTCCTGGACCGTGCAGGTGTAAGCAAAGGCCGGGACGGCCCGCAGGAACGACGCTCCGGCCACGCGCACGCCGTGATTGCCGTTGGGCGTCGCGTCGGTCGCGTCACCGTCGAGCTTCCAGCGCGCCCGCAGGCTCGCCGGGGGAGGCTGATCGAAGAAGGCGCAGGTGGCGTCCTGGGCCATCTGGACCGGGGTTCTGGCGCCGCCCCAGAGGCGCACCTCGTCGATCTCTCCGCGGAACGATTCTCCGGGATTGATCGAGCCCCCCAGGCGGGTCTCGCGCACGCCGAGCCAGGAGACCTGGGTGGGCACGAATTGCATCGCGTCCTGCTGGCCGTCGACGTAGAGCCTCAGGTAGGACCCGTCCCACGACGCCGCCACGTGCACCCAGCGATCCATCGGGATGAACGCCGAGCCGTAGGCGTAGGACGTGAACGATCCGTCCCCGACGGTGAACTGGAGCGTCGACCAGGGAGTGATGAACAGGGTCATCCCGTGAGGGTCCCCCGGGCCGGCGCGCTGATCGACGATTCCCCGCCAGCCGTTCGAGCCCGCGCCCCGCCGGACCCAGGCCTCCACCGTGAACGGGCCCGGGACCGAGATCGAGCCGCTTTGCGGCACGCTGACGTAGTCGTCCTCCCCCTCCAGCCGCAGGACGTTCTCGCGGTACGGGGCCACGGCCAAGCTCACCGACGCGGGGAGGCTGACCGCCCCCTGGCCGTCCTCGGCGACGAAATCGAACGAATCGGGGCCGCCATAGCCGCTCTCGGGAACGTAGCTGAAGGAGCGGCTCCTCGGACCGTAGAGAGAGACTTCACCATGAGCCGGCGGCCGGCTCAAGCGAAACCCGTTGATGCCGCCGTCCGCGTCGGCGGCGTCGAGCGTGCCCCGGAAGATGCCTCGCCCGACGCTCGCCGATCCTCCGGCCGCCACCGGATTCCGGTACGGGTTGCCGTCGTAGAGGAAATGCCGGGTCGCCATCAGGGACCCGTTGTTCCGGTACTCGACCGTCCAGATCCCCTGACCGCCCTTCTTGGGCAGATTCTCCTTGACGAAAAAGGCGGCGAGACCGAACGACGCCGAATGGTTGTATTGCACGCGATGGGAGACGCTCCCGTCCGGGCCGCGGAAGATGACCTCCGATCGGTCGCCCTTGTGAGCGGCCGCGAGGTTGAACCAGAAGTACACGAGCGCGCCCGATCCCGTCTGCTGGACGTGCTCGATGTCGGGGACGCGGAGCTTGACCATGGAAAGCGTCGGCACGACCGCCCAGACGCCGGCATCGACGACCTGCGTGGGATCATCCAGCGCGTACGGCTGCTGGCTCTGCCAGAGAGACGGGCCGGGACGGCACGGCCCGGCGGACGGCTCGTAATTGATGCCGCCGTTGTAGACGGCGAAATGAAGATGCGGCAGGTTCGAGTCGCCCGAGCTGCCGATCAGGCCGAGCAGCTGCCCCTCGGGCACCTGCTCGCCGGTGTAGACGCGCGTCGACCACTTCTTGAAGTGGAAATAGACGCTCGCGGTCCCGTCGGAGTGCGAGATCACCACGTAATTCGCCGGGAAGGGACCGCGGACGGTGTTGCGATCGAAGTAGCCGTCCTGGACGTAAGAGACCACTCCCGGGGCGGCCGCCAGGACCGGCCGCCCTTCGTCCATCTCCAGGAAATTCCGGATCATGATGTCGGTCCCCTGGTGCCCGTCGTAGGTCACGTCCGCGCAGTTGTAGTCCAGAAGCCCCTTCCTGGGATCGAGATCCACGTATTGGATGATGGCCCACCAGTCGTTCGATCGAAGCGGCCACGCGAACCGGACGGCGGGCTCGGCCAGCAGGCCGGTCGACGCTCCCGCCGCGACGGCGGCCACCTGATCCGCGTCGAAGGCGGCCGCCTCTCCAGGGCCCGGAAGGATCGGCAGGACGGTGTCCGCGGGAGTGTTGTCGTTGCCGGTCGCTGCAATCGGCAGGCACGACAGCGCTCCGAGGCCGGCCCACAGCAGGATGGTGCGCGCGATGCGTGTCATGGTCGCTCGGCCCTCCCCCCTGGCGTGCTTCTTGGCTGAAATGACGTTGGCGTCACATATACCCCCACAAACCGCGTGGCGCAAGAGGAATCCCCGGGCCCCCGCCGAAAACGTGTCACCTCAACGTCACGCGACCGGCACGCGACCGTTTGCGCGCGCGGCGCATCATGCCGTCCTGACGGGGAGGGGAATCGATGCCGACAACGAGCCCTGATCCGGAACGCTCGCGCTCGATCCTGTCCATTTATCTCTCGGAGATCGGCGGTCCCGCGTCACCCGACGATCCGATCACGGCGAACCTGGCGTTCGTCGTGCGCGTCGCCCGGCGCTACGCCGGCCTGGGGCTGCCTCTGGAGGATTTGATCAGCGAGGGGAACGTCGGTCTGCTGGAGGCGGCGCGGCGTTTCGACCCGGCGCGCGGCACCCGCTTCATCACCTACGCCGTCTGGTGGATCCGCAAGGCGATCCTGAACGCGCTCACGAGCCAGTCGACCACGGTGCGCCTGCCGTACACGCAGCGTCAATCGATCCGCAACGTGCTCGACGCCGAGCGGCGGCTGGCGAACGACCTGGGGCGCGACGCCGATCGCGACGAAGTGGCTCTGCACCTGCGCACCAGCGTGGCGCGCATCGATCGTCTCCTGCAAATGAGGATGAAGGACCTCTCGGTCGACCAGACGGTCGGCGAGCGGTCGGACATCCCGCTCCACGACCAGCTCCCCGATCGTCGCGACGCCGGACCGGAGGCCGCCCTGATCCGCGCCGAAGAGCGCGCCCGCCTGCGCGCCGCTCTGGGCGCCCTCGACGAGCGGGAGCGCCGGATCCTGGCCGACCGGCTCGGGCTGCGGCGCGGCAGGGTCGTGTCCCTGCGCGAGCTGGGCGCCGAGCTCGGCATGTCGCGCGAGGCGATACGTCTGATCGAGAACCGGGCGAAGCAGACGCTCCGGAAAATCGTCGCCCGCCGGCCCCGATCTGTCCGCCGAGCCGCCCGCGCGCCGCGGATCGGGTGAGCTACTTCGGCTGCGGGACGGTGCGGATGTACGGCTTCGGCGCCTTCCAGCCCCCCGGGAACCGCTGCTTCGCCTCGTCGTCGCTCACCGCCGGAACGATGATCACGTCCTGGCCCTGCTTCCAGTTCACCGGCGTGGCGACCTTGTGCCTCGCCGTCAGCTGGATCGAATCGAGCAGGCGCAGCACCTCGTCGAAGTTGCGGCCGGTGCTCATCGGATAGGTCAGGATCGCCTTGATCTTCCGATCCGGGCCGACGATGAACACCGAGCGGATGGTGGCATTGTCCTGGGCCGTGCGTCCCTTGGCGTCGCCGCTGGCGTTCGGATGGATCATGTCGTAGAGCTTGGCGACCTTGAGATCCGAATCGCCGATCATCGGGTAGTTGACGGCGTGACCCTGGGTCTCCTCGATGTCCTTGGACCAGCGCTTGTGGTCCTCGACCGCGTCGACGCTCAACCCGACGATCTTGGTGTGCCGCTTCGCGAACTCCGGCGCCAGCCCGGCCATGTAGCCGAGCTCGGTCGTGCAGACCGGCGTGAAGTCCTTCGGATGCGAGAACAGGATCGCCCACCCGTCCCCGATCCACTTGTGGAACTCGATCGGCCCCTGAGTCGTCTGGGCCGTGAAATCGGGGGCCTCGTCCCCTATGCGCAGAGCCATGGTGCACCTCTCGTCAGATTGAATGCCGCCTGTGTGTGTGCCGGGCCTCATGATACCCCGAGTGGCCGCTCGGAGCGCAAGCCCGGCCTGGGGTCGGCTACCAGGCGATGCCGTAGTCCTCGCCGTAGTTGCTCGAGGCACCCCACATCGTGCCGTGGCGGCGGTCGAAGAGGATGCCGTTGATCGGTCCCGAGGTGCGCTCGGCCGTCTTCAGCGCGTAACCCATCCGCTCGAGCCCGGCGCGGACCTCCTGCGGGGTCGACGCCGCCACGAGCAGATGCCCCGGGTGCGCCTCGTGCGCGCCGAACGAGGAGCGCATCTGCTCGCTGTTGATGTGCGGGGCCTCCGCGGCCTGCTGCGGCGTCATCCCGAACTCGACGATGTCGAGGAAGAACTGCAGCAGGTTCTGGTCCTGCGTGTCCCCTCCCTGCACCGCGCACGACAGGTACGGCAGCCCGTCCTTGAGCGCCAGGGTCGGCGTCAGGGTGACCCGCGGCTTTTTCCCCGGCTCGACGACGTTGTACGGCCCGTCCTCGGGACGGGTCGCGAAGCTCTGCATCCTCTGGCTCAGCCCGACGCCGGTGCGCCCGGCGACGACCGCCGGGATCCAGCCGCCGCTCGGCGTCACCGAGACCACCCAGCCGGCCTCGTCCGCCGCCTCGATCGAGGTCGTGCCGCGCCCGAACTGCTCGCGAAACTCCGCTTCGCTGCGCACCGTGGCGGGTGGAGGCGTGCCGGGCGGCAGCGCCGAGCCCCGCCCCGCCGCCGGCGGAGCCGGCAGGGGCGCCGGCGCCACCGTCCAGCCTGCCAGGAGCGCGCCGAACGGGTTCGTGCCGCCCTGGAACGGGTACGGATCCCCCGGCTTGACGCCCGGATCGTTCTTCCCCCAGTCGATCTGCGCGTAGCGCTGACGCGCGTACTCCTTGGAGAGCAGGCCGCGCACCGGCTCCTCCGGCGGGAAGTACGGATCGCCGTAGTAGAAATCGCGGTCGGCGTAAGCCAGGTTCATCGTCTGATAGAGGGTGTGGATGTACCGGACCGAGTTGTGCCCCATCGCCTTGAGGTCGGCGTTCTCGAGGATATTGAGGGCCTGCAGCATCACCGGGCCCTGCTGCCAGATCGGCAGCTTGTAGACGGTGATTCCCTCGTAGGTGGTGCTCAGCGGCTCCTCGATCCTCACCTTCCAATCGGCGAGATCCCGCGCGGTGATCAGCCCTCCCTCTTCGGCGACGCCGCGCACCAGCTCGGCGGCGATGTCGCCCTTGTAGAAGCGATCGTAGGCGGCGTAAATCGCCTCCTTGCGCGACTTCCCCTGCCGCCGGGCGCCGGTCTCCGCTTCGACCAGCCGCCGCAGGGTCGCGGCAAGATCCTTCTGCACGAACACTTCGCCGGCCTCCGGCGCCTCGCGCGTCCCGCCGGGGTGCGTCAGGAAGATCGCGCGCGAGTCCTTCCATTTCTTGATCTCCGCCTTCGAGCCTTCGATCTCGTCGGCCGTCTCGGCCTCGATCGGGTAGCCGTCGGCCATCTGGATGGCGGGCGCGAGGACGTCGGCGAGCGACAGGGTGCCGTACTCGGCGAGCATCGTCATCAGACCGCCGGGCGTTCCGGGGGTCACCGCGGCCAGTGGACCGTATTCCGGAGGGAAGCGGTATCCGCGCGACTGGAAAAACGAGGCCGTGGCTCCGGTGGGGGCTACGCCGAGCGCGTCGACGCCGATCACCTTCTTGAGCCCGGGATGGTAGATGAGGGCCTGCGTCTCGCCGCCCCAGGAGAGCACGTCCCACATGGTCGTGACCGCGGCGAGCATGGCGCAGGAGGCGTCGACGGCGTTGCCACCCTTCTGGAACATCATCGCCCCGGCCGAGGCGGCGAGCGGCTTGCCGGTGACGGCGATCCAGTGGCGGGCGTGCAGGGGCGGCTTCTGCGTCTGCGCGCCGCGGGCCGGGGCGGCGACGAGACTGCACGCCGCGACGAGGAGCAGGCAGGCGCGCCGGGTGGTCATGTCGCGGCCTAGTTTTCCTCGTCCTCGCCGGCCCGCGCCGCCGGATGGCGCACGTCGCGCCCCTCGCACATGAAGATCACCATCTGGGCGATGTTCGTGGCGTGGTCGGCGATCCGCTCCAGGTACTTGGCGATGAAGGTGATGCGCAGGGCGCGGGTGACGTTCTTGGGCTCCTCGATCATGTAGGTCAGGAGCTCGCGGAACAGCTGCACGTTGAGCTGGTCGACGGCCGAGTCGGAGCCCAGCACCTCGCGCGCCAGCACCGGATCGCGCCGCACGAACGCGTCGAGCGCCCGGCCGACCATCAGGGACGCGAGGGAGGCCATGCGCGGGATGTCGATGTACGGCTTGAGCGGCGGCTCCTCGTTCAGCTCGATCGAGCGCTCGGCGATGTTCACCGCCAGGTCGCCGATGCGCTCCAGGTCGGTGACGATCTTGAGGGCGGTGGCGATGAAGCGCAGATCCGAGGCGGCCGGCTGGCGCAGCGCCAGCAGGCTCAGGCAGAGGTGATCGCTCTCCAGCTCCCCCGAATCGACCTCGCGGTCTGAGGCGATGACGCGGCGGGCCAGGGCGGGGTCGCGGGCCAAGAGCGACTTCATGGCGGAGGCGATCATCTCCTCCACCTTCCCTCCCAGGAGGAGGATCTTCTCCTTGAGAGCCTGCAGCTCCTGCTCGTAGTGCCGGCTGGTGTGCTGGGTCATCCGAAGCGCCCCGTGATGTAGTCCTCGGTCCGGCGGTCGACGGGGTTGGTGAACAGATCGGGGGTCGCGCCGAACTCGATCAGCTCGCCGAGCAGGAGGAACCCGGTGTAATCCGAGGCGCGGGCCGCCTGCTGCATGTTGTGCGTCACCACCACGATCGTATAGCGGACCTTCAGCTCGTCCATCAGCTCTTCGATCTTGGCCGTGGCGATCGGGTCCAGGGCCGAGCAGGGCTCGTCCATGAGCAGCACCTCGGGCTCGACGGCCAGGGCGCGGGCGATGCACAGCCGCTGCTGCTGGCCGCCCGACAGCCGCAGGGCGCCCTCGTGCAGACGGTCCCCCACCTCGTCCCACAGGGCGGCCGATCGGAGGCTCGTCTCGACCAGACCCTCGATCTCGGCGCGCGAGCGCGCGCCCAGGATGCGCGGGCCGTACGCCACGTTGTCGAAGATCGACTTCGGGAACGGGTTCGATTTCTGGAACACCATGCCGACGCGCTTCCTCAGATGGGTCACGTCGACGGTGGACCCCTGGATGTCGGCGCCGGCGATGCGGATCGCTCCGGTGATCCGGACGCCGTCGATCAGGTCGTTCATCCGGTTGAGGCAGCGCAGCAGGCTCGACTTGCCGCACCCCGAGGGACCGATGAAAGCGGTCACCCGGTTCTTCGGGATCGACATGGAGATGCTCTTGAGGGCCGGCTTGTCCCCGTACGCCAGACACAGGCGTTCGATCTCGATCATCGGCTCCTCCGCCGAGGGAGCGGCCGGGCGGCGGATGCGCGTCGGTGGAGCGATCGAGATCTGGTTCACGGCGACCCCATTCATGCGTGATGCATCCGTTCGAGACGGCGGATCACCGCGCGCGCCAGGAGCGAGAACAGCAGGACCGCGCCGATCAGCACGGTCGCGCCGGCCCAGGCCTGGCGGTGCCAGTCGTCGTACGGAGAAATCGCGTAAGTATAGACCTGCACGGTCAGCGAAGCGATCGGCTGGTTCAGCCGGAGCGACCAGTATCGGTTGTTGAAGGCGGTGAACAGAAGCGGCGCGGTCTCGCCCGCGATCCGTGCCAGCGCCACCAGCACCCCGGTCAGGATGCCCGGGAGGGCGGCCGGCAGGATCACCGTGAACACGGCGCGCGCGCGCGTCGCGCCCAGCGCCAGGGCGCCGTCGCGCAGCGAGCCGGGCACGAGGTTCAGGAGCTCCTCGGTGGTGCGCACGATGATCGGGATCATCATGATCCCGAGCGCCACGCCTCCGGCCAGCGCGCTGAAGCGCCTGAACGGCATGACCGCGATGCTGTAGGCGAAGATGCCGATGACGATCGACGGCACGCCGTTCAATACGTCGGCGGCGAACCGGACCGCCGTGGCCAGGCGGCCGCCGCGGAACTCGGCCACGTGGATCCCCGACACGATGCCGATCGGCACCGCGATGAGTCCGGCCAGGGCGATCAGGATCGCCGACCCGAGGATGGCGTTCCCCATCCCCCCGCCCGTCTCCCCGACCGGCTTCGGCAGCCGGGTCAGGAAGTCGAAGGTCAGGGCCGGCAGCCCCTCCTTCAGGACGAAGAACAGGATGAAGCCGAGCGGCACCAGCGCCAGCACGACCGACAGGACGCAGAACCCCACCGCCGCCACCGAGACCAGCCGCCGCCGCAGGAGGGTCCGGCTCACGCGCGCTCCGCCCCGACGCGCCAGATCAGCAGGCGCGACATCGTATTGATGGCGATGGTGATGAGGAACAGGACCAGGCCGATCTCCACGAGCGCGTGCAGGTAGAGATCGTCGGCCGCCTCGCTGAACTCGTTGGCGATGACCGCCGCCATGGTGTACTGCGGCGCGAACAGCGACAGCGAGGCGCGCGGCGTGTTGCCGATCACCATCGTGACCGCCATGGTCTCGCCGAGGGCGCGCCCCAGACCGAGCATGACCGCGCCCATGATCCCCTGGCGGCCGTAGTACAGAGCCATCCGGATCGCCTCCCAGCGCGTGGCCCCCAGGGCGTAGGCTCCTTCGCGCTGGTTCGCCGGCACCGCCTTGAGGACCTCCCGGGCCACGCTGGCGGTGAACGGGATCACCATGACCGACAGGATCAGCCCGGCGGCCAGGAGACCGACGCCGAGCGGCGGCCCCTCGAACAGCGGGACGCGCCGCAGCCAAGCCGGCGCCAGCGTCTCGATCCGGCGGACGACCGGCACCAGGACGAAGATGCCCCACAGCCCGTAGACGATCGACGGGATCGCCGCCAGAAGCTCGGTCAGGAAGACCAGCGGTTGGCGCAGCCGCCGGGGCGACAGGTCGGACAGGAACACCGCGATGCCGAGTGCGATCGGGGTCGACAGGATCAGCGCCAGAAGGGACGAGTACAGCGTCCCCCAGATGAACGGGAAGGCGCCGAACACGCCGGCCACGGGGTCCCAGGTGCTGTGGCGCCAGAACCCGAGACCGAACCGCCGGATCGAGAGGATCGAGTCCCAGGTCAGGATGACGGCGATCCCCGCCACCAGGACAGGAACCACGGTCGCCACGACCCCGGTGCCGATGCGGAAGCCGCCGCGCTCGCGGGAGCGGGACGGCCTTACGGTGAGCATCCGATCGGCACCGGCCGTCCCGGGGCGGCTACTTGACGCTGTTCAGCGCGGTCGTCACCATGGTCGCGACGTTCGCCGGCAGCGGGGCGTAGCCGAGATCCGAGGCCATCTTCTGGCCGTCCGACAGCGCCCACTTCATGAAGTCGAGCATCATCTTCGACTTCGCCTTGTCCTTCGGGTTCTGGTACAGCAGGATCCAGGTGAAGGACGAGATCGGGTAGACGTCCTTGCCGGGAGCGTTGGTGATCGACACGCGGAAGTCGGCCGGCATCTTGTCGGCCGCCACGGCGGCGGCGGCGGAGACCGACTCGATCGACGCGCGCACGAAGTTGCCGTCGTAGTTCTTCACGGTGCCGTAGGCGATCTTGTTCTGCAGCGCGTAGATCAGCTCCACGTAGCCGATCGACCCGGGGGTCTGCTTCACCAGGCCCGCCACCCCCTCGTTCCCCTTCCCGCCCAGCCCGGTCGGCCAGTTCACCGACGTGGCGACGCCGACTTTGCTCCTGTACTCCGGCGAGACCTTCGACAGGTAGTCGCAGAAGATGTACGACGTCCCGGAGCCGTCGGCCCGGTGCACCACGGTGATGTCGCTCCCCGGCAGAGTCACCCCGGGGTTGTCCTTGGCGATCGCCGGATCGTTCCATTTGGTGATCTTCCCGAGAAAGATGTCCGCCAGGACGGTGCCGCTGAAGTTCAGATCGGCGCTCGTGTCCGGCAGATTGTAGATCGGCACCACGCCCCCCAGGACCATCGGGAAGTGCAGGATCTTCCCCGGCGCCGCCTGGAGCTGCTCCATCGTCATCGGCCCGTCGGACGCTCCGAAGAACACGGTCTGGTTGGTGAGCTGCCGGATGCCGCCGCCCGAGCCGATCGACTGGTAGTTGATCTGGACGTCGGTGCGGACCTTGTTATATTCCGAGAACCACTTCGAGTAGATCGGGTACGGGAAGGTCGCCCCCGCCCCGTCGATCTGGACCGCGCCCGCCGCCGCCGGCACCGCGATGGCGGCCGCCGCGACCAGCACCGATCTCAGGATGCTTCCAAGTGTTTCCACGTGTCACCTCAGAAATTGAACAGCGTATGAATCGCGTAGCGCTTCTCGTCAGGCTTGCCGAGGCCGACGTCATACTTCACCTCTTCGTAGTCCGCGAGAACCGCTGCGCTCACGGGGGCCTGCTGCGTCTTGAACCAGTAGGCCACGCCCGCGATCTTGCGCGTTTTGGTGTCGCTGTTCGTCTTGTTCGGCTTCAGGCTGTCGTAGCGTAGGAGCCCCTCCCATCCCTTGGTGCTGCGGGGAATCGCCCAGACCGAGTACCCGGTGGCCTTCACCCTGGCGGACAAGCCGGTCGATTGGTCGGTGGCGTCCAGATGCTCGTACCCCCCGGTGATGTACTTGTGCTCAAACGTGGCGGCGTAGACGAAGCGCGTGCGATCGTCGTTCCTGATGTAATGGTCCCCGTCGTAGAAGGCGGTCAATCGCAGTCCCTTCCAGACGGCCACGTTCGGCACGGGACGCAACGTCGCGCGGATCTGGATCGCCTTCTGATCATTGGCCTCCTGCTTCGTATACGTCTCACCGTTGTAATACCCTGCGTGAACGTCGCCGAAGTTTCCGGGGAGATTGTAGTGCGTTGACAATCCGTAGTCCGAGGGACTCATGAACCCCTCGCGATCCACGAGCATCGTGCCCTGGAATCGATAGCGGTAGATTCCTTCGAGCCAGTCGATATAAGGAGTCTGGTTCAGTCCGATCCGTACCCAGGACCCCTTGCTCCATTTCTCGTCCAGATTGAACTGACCGTAACCATACTTCAAGCGATAGACGAGGCTGCCGTTCAGCGTGTCCCCGGCCGTCGAGTCGAGCTTGATGTCGGGCGTGATCCGGAAGGACACGTTGTGGGAGGCGTTCCCGGTGACGTTGATGTACATGCGAGTGACATTGAAGGCCGCCGGGTTGATCTTGTTGCCGTCGGCGTCGACCGCCTTGGGCTCCTTCGTGTAGGTGTAGTCGGTGAACAGCGTCACCCCCACCTTGATCGTCGGGGTGTCATCGGGAGGCGTGTACCCCGCAGCGGGCGTGACCTGGGCGAGCGATGTGGAGCCGCCGAGCATGCCGACTGTAGCAACGATCCATGTCAGGGCCCGCAAGGGGGCTCTCCGAGTAGTCATCAGCAACGCTCCTCCATGTGGGTTCACGTCTCCTGTGCCTGTCTCGTCCGCGAGAATGCAACGATGAGATGACGAGAAGGTTTCCGTCAGGTGACGGTCGTGTGACGAACGATCGGCGCACTCTTGATGCCCCTGGTGCGATGAAGCCGGTCGAGGTTCAGGACGGGGATCGTGACGAGATCCGGCCGATCGCCTCAAGGAGCTCCCTGCTGGATGGCCTCTTCTTGTAGTCCTCGTCCACGCGCACGAATCGAACGATGCCCCGCGTGTCGATCACGACGGCGGTGGGATGGGGAATCTCCCCCTGTGCCTCGTTCAGGACGCCGTACCGTTTGATCGTCACGGAGCCTGGGTCCATGAGGTTGAGGTAAGTGAGGCCCAGGGACTGCCGGAGCTCCTTCAGCTTGTCGGGCGGGTCGATGCTGATGGCCCAGACGTCCGCGCCGACGCTACGGAATTCCTCGAGATTCTGCTGCAGCTCACCGAGCTGCTTACGGCAGTACGGTCACCAGACACCGCGGAAGAAGATCAGGACGACGGTCTTCCGGCCGCGGAGGTCGCTCAGGCGGTGTCGCGAACCGTCGGGCGCCTGCAACGCGAAGTCGGGCGCCTCCTGACCCACATGGACCCGCGGCGCCCGGGCCTCGGGCGGCCCGGCGACCGACGCGGACGGCGTCCCGTCTCCGGCGGCCACGGTCCCCACGGACAGCAGCGCAGAGGCGCCGATCACGAGCATGCCCGCGGCGATCGTTCGGATTCTCCTGTTCAGCAGCACGACCCCTCCGGACCGCAGCAGGAGGAGGACTGGAGATCGCCCCTCTCCGCACCCGGCTCGAGCACCGCGAAGGTTCCCGCGTAGGGCGGCGTGCGGAGCTTGAAGGCGGTGTCGGTGCAGACTTCGACGGCGACACCGCGCGGAAACGTGTGTCCCTCTTCGTCGATCACCGCCTTCTGCGGGCCGAGGTAGACGGCCCGCTGTCCGATGAACTTGCAGCCGGCCGTCTTCTCGAACTTCCAGCCCCTTACCGTCATTGAAGAAAAAGGGTAGCCTTCGATCGACTTCCAGTACGTCTTCTTGAGGATCTCGATCCCGAAGAAGCCGGCCATCTCGAGCGTCGCAAGGAACCCCTCCTCGGTGAGGGCCCCGACGGTGCACTCTCCCCATAACTCGGGATTGGTCTTGAGCGATGGCGGCACGTCGCGCTCGGAGACGATGTCGGCGATGACAGCCCGGCCCCCGTCCCTGAGCATCCGCCAGATCTCCCGGAAGACTTTCCCCTTGTCCGGAGAGAGGTTGACGACGCAGTTCGAGGTGACGACGTCCACGGACCTGGTATCGACCGGCGGCGATTCGAGGAACCCCTCGCGGAACTCCGTCGGGTCGTACCCGAGCCGGCCTGCGACGACCGCCTGGTTGGCCCGGGCGATCTCCAGCATCCGACCGGTCATGTCGACGCCGATCGCCCTTCCCTCCGGGCCGACCTTCTTCGCGGCGATGAAGACATCGATTCCCGCGCCGCAGCCGAGGTCGACGAATACCTCGCCAGGCTTCACCTGCGCCGCACTGACCGGGGAGCCGCAGCCGTAGAACCGGTCGATGACGTCCTTCGGTATATGAGCGATCTCGGAGTCGTCGAATGCCGTCGGACAGCACAGCTCGACCTTCGGCGTTTGGGCCGCGGCGCCGTAGAACGCGCGCACCAGCGCCCGCGGCTTGTCCACGTCGAACGACAGGACGCAGTTCGAGTGGAGGGTCAGCACTTCGCGCTCGGCCAGGGCCCCGTCCGCCACGCCGCACGCCATCGAGGTCTCGCCCATCGCCCGGACGATGCGCGGCGCGTCGTAGCCGCTGCGCCGGTTGATGCCCGCCGCCGCCTCCGCGACCAGATCGTCCCAGACGCGTCGCACCAGCGCGCTCTGGATGGCGTAGTAGGGGTCGGGCGCTGCGAGACGATCATCGAGGTCCGGGGCGCGCCCGTTTCCCGAGGAGGCGAAGAGGTAGGCGTGCTCGATGTCGCCGCCGCCGGTCAGAAATCGGAGCGGATCCTGCGCCACGGACGGCCTGCGGGCGATGCTCGCCTCGCGGAATGTCCGCAGGACCGGACTCTCGCGAAGAATCCGCTCCAGCGAGCGCTCCTGAAGCCGGCCGGCGGCGAGGGTCTCCTCTCCGGCCAGGGCGGCGGAGGGATAAATCACGCCGTCGGCGTACAGGCAGACGCAGTCCCAGCCGGCGTTCCCGAGGTCGTACTTGACGCCCGGGCGCCCGTCCACGCGGCGGCGGACCGCCTCCAGATTGTCCAGGGCGATCCCTTCCCGTCGCGTGGCCTCTATGATCTCGGGGAGATGGCGCACGATCCGCCGGACCTCGGGAAAGAATCTATCGTCGCCCGCCGCAGCCCGGCCGCGCCGATGGGACCACATGAGGTGCTGGGAGCGCGCGCCGTGAGCCTTCGCGAGGAGCGTCAGGTCCGGAAGCTCCGCGAGGTTCTGCTCGGTGACGACCGTTGTGAGAGAAACTTCGAAGCCGAGCTCGGCCAGCAGGCGCAGCCCCGCGAGGGCCTTCCGGAAGGTCCCGGCGCCGCGGATCGGATCGTTCGTCTCCGGACGGGCGCCGTCGATGGACACCTGGCACCTGACACTGTCGCGCGGCAGACCGGCCAGGCGCTCGACGAGTGGGCCGGTGAACAGGGTGGCGTTCGTCAGGATGATCAGCTCCGAGCCGAAGTCCTCCGTGACCCATCGGATCAGATCGGGGAGGTCCCGGCGGACGAACGGCTCGCCGCCCGTGAAGTAGAAGCGTCGTGCCCCCAGGTCGTGCGCCTCGCGGAGGGCGGTCCGCACCACCTCCGTCGAAGGGCCCGGCAGGCCGTCCGGCCCCGAGGATACGAGACAGTGGCGGCAGGTGAGGTTGCACGAGTTGTTGGTGTGGACCCAGAACTCTGAAAGACCCCGCGGCTCCCCGTAGGCGATCCGTCCCGCATAGGGCGGACGCCGGAACGGCGTTTCCGAGACGAGGCCCGCGCGACGCACCTCGCGGAAGAAGTCGTGGACGTGGAGCCATGCCTTCCCCGCCTCGAGCCCGTGGCCGGCCGCATAGCCCGCGACGATCGCTCCAACCGGCGTCGCGCCGTCCACCCGTCCGAGCACCTCGGCCCCGCGCGGCTCGACCGCCGCCCAGTTCGGCGATTCGGGGTCGAGGAACAGCGGCAGCCCGGCCGCCTCGTAGCGGACGAGAGCCGGGGCGTGAAAGACCGTTTTCTCGGTGATCGGCGTCATACGTGGACCTCAGCCGCGACGGGATCATGGACAGTCATGGCTCACCTTCGGCGACCTCGCCGCACGTCCTGGCGAAATCCTCTTCGAGCCGGACGCCGAGCAACAAGGTGATGCGGTTCACGAACGAGAAGTAGGCAACCGTGAGCGCCGCGTCGAGGATCGCCCGGTCGTCGAACCCGTGCGTGCGCAGGGTCTCCACGTCGGACTTTGAGGTCCGCACCGGCTCGATCGCTCCCGTTCTGGCCCAGCGCAGCAGGGCGAGGTGGGCCGGCCCGAGGCTCTCCGGCAGCTCGCCGCGGCCGAGCGCGTCGACCAGGGAAGAATCGTCCTTCAGCCGCCGCAGGGCTTCGCTGTGGTGCGCGACGCAGTAGCCACAGCGGTGAGCGGCGGAGACGACGACGGCGATCCGCTCCCGCGCCGTCCGGCTTAGAGTCGAGCGCTGGAAGACGACGGCCCGGTAGAGATCGAGGTGCGCCCTGAGGGCCCGCGGGTTCAGGGACTGAGCCTGGTGGACATCGGCGACGCCGCCGCGCGACGAGGCGATGGCCCGGTACGTCTCGCCCAGTTCATCCACCGCGCCCTCGGGAGGGACCGTCTTGATCCACGTCATGGTGCCCGACCCCCCCAGTCTCGAAAGCGCCGCAGGATCTCCTCAGGGACCTCGGGGATCGACGCGGGGCGCAGCCAATTCAGCGTTCGAATCGTCGACTTCATCTGCGACAGGTACCACCGGCAGTTCCGACACATGCCCAGGTGCACCTGGAAGCGTAGTCGCTGTCCAAGCGGCAGCCGCCCCTCGAGATAGTCCGTCACGAGCCCCGTGATCTGCCTGCACGTCAGCATCGGCCTGTGCCCCGCCCGAGATAGGATGCGGAAGATCCAGGTCTTGAGGGACGATCGGCCCTCGAACGCGCGCAGCCCCTGGAGAACACCGAGCCACGTCTCTTGCACGACCTCCTCCGCCGCGGCCCGGTTCGAGACGAACGTCAGAGCGAGCCGGAGCAGGCGCTCGTGGTAGCGGCCGACCAGGTCCCTGAATGCCCCTTCATCCCTCGAAAGCAGCCGACCGACGACGGCGGTGTCCCCGCTAGAACCGGCAGGGACCTCCGCGGACCGATCACTAGCGTTCCAGGAGAGTTCGGAGGCTCGACTCACGGGTCACCTGAAAGGCCGGCGGCAAATAGGTTTCGGGCGGAGCATACCCTACCTGCGCCAGCCGGGTCACGCGTTGGCATCGTGATGGCGTAACGGCTCGGCTGGCCTCGGGACTAAGATGGCGATGATGACCCTCCTGGCACTGGCCGTTCTCTCCGTCGCCTTCGCGAATGGGGCGAATGACAACTTCAAGGGTGTTGCGACGCTCTTCGGGAGCGGCGCCGCCGGATATGGAAAGGCGCTCGGCTATTCAACCCTTGCGACCCTCGCCGGCTCCGCGGCCGCCTTGCCTCTCGGTGAAGCGCTGGCGCGGTCATTCTCCGGGAAGGGTCTCGTGCCTGACGTCCTCACGAGCGATCGGCACTTCCTGGTCGCTGTCGCCGGCGCCGCGGCACTCACCCTTCTACTTGCGACCCGGCTGGGGATGCCAGTCTCGACGACACATGCTCTCGTCGGCGGTCTGACCGGTGCGGGGCTCGCAGCCGCCGGCTCTGGGGTAGCCTGGGCGGCCGTGGCGAGGAGCCTCGTTTATCCACTCCTGCTCTCGCCCCTCGTCGCGGTCGTGCTCACCCTTCTCTTCTACCCCCTCTTCCAGAGTGCACGGCGCTGGCTCGGTGTCGAGAAGGAGACCTGTCTCTGCGTCGGCAATACCTTGGAGGCCGTCGATGTCGGGCCGGATGGGGCAGCCGTCCTGCGTTCGACCGGCGTGGCCCTGGACCTGGGCGACCTCGCGTCGTGCCGATCCCGGTACTCGGGGAGGCTGCTCGGCGTCTCCGCCCAGCAAATCCTCGACCGGCTCCATTTTCTCTCCGCGGGGGCCGTGAGCGCGGCCCGAGGGTTGAACGACACGCCGAAGATCGTCGCGCTCCTGGTCGGCGCGGCGCCCCGGCTCGCGTCGACATGGTCCTACGCCGCCATCGCCCTGGCGATCGCGCTCGGAGGCTTTGTCGCCGCGCGACGCGTGGCGGAGACGATGAGCCATCGCATCACCCGTATGGACCACGGTCAGGCGTTGAGCGCCAACCTGACCACCGCCTTGCTCGTGACCGCGGCCTCAGGACTCGGGATGCCGGTCTCCACGACCCACGTGAGCGTCGGCGCCATCTTCGGCATCGGGCTGGTCAACGGCGCAGCCCGCTGGGGCTCGATCCTGCAGATCCTCTTCGCCTGGGTCACGACGCTTCCCCTCGCCGGAGCGCTGGCGGGAGCGCTCTATCTACTCCTGGTCCGCGTCGGATAGACCGATGGCGTGCTCCTGTTGATCAGCGCATTCGACGTGGCGCGATGGTAATCGGCACGTCCTGCCTTCGGTACATGCAGACACCCTTCAAACCCTCACAGACGTAATAGAGAGCATAAGCGGAGAGGGTCACCGCTCCGGCGCGGCCTCGATCGGGACCTCTGATCTCAAATTCCACCTCGCGGGGCTCCGTGCTGGCCGGCTGGGAAGGGCTGGGAATCGTCGTGAGACGCTGGCTGACATTCCATCCGCCGGGTGGATTGACCCAAAAGACGAAATGTCCAGCTTCGTTGTTCCAGTGAGTCTTGTTTGCGGGATTCGGGCGAAAAACCACGTGAACGCGCTCCGACACGTCCTGCGCACGGGTATCGGGAACAACAGCCGTCTCGACCTTGACGAACTGGCCGGCATCACGATGGATTCGTCCCCTTGGGTCCAGTTCAATCACGTCGCCTGAGGCGGCGGCGAAGGACTCCTCGGCATGCGCGAATTCCGCTCCGCCGGGTTCAACGGAGAGCGGAGCCGGAACCTCGCCACGCGCCGCGATATCCCTGCGCGCCGTGGTCACCCAGTCATAAAAGGAATAAGGCTTGTCCAGCCGGGGACCGTACTGCTGGATGCGCCGGCGCCAAATGTATTGGTTCGGGTCGATGTCCAGCGCCGCGCTCCATTCTTCGACCGCCCTCTGAAAGTCTTCCGGCTGGCGGAACGCCGTGTCATAACGGCTGCGATAGGCCACGCCGAGGCGGAAGTGCAGGGACCCAGAATCGGACTGCAGGCGCAGAGCATGTTGGTAAGCCTGGATCGCCTCGGCAAGTCGCTGCGGCCCGCCCCATTCCACAAGCGCATCCGCATAAGCCGACCAGGTCGCGAGCGTACCCTGATGCGTGGCCTGCTTCAAAGTATCGAGGTCCGGCGCATTGTCTGTGATCCGGGACTGACTCGCGGGCTTCTCGAACGTCCTGTCGAGGAATTTCTCTTCGATCTCTCCAGGCTCAGGGTCCACCATCCGAATGACGCCGTACTCATCTATGGCCAGCGTGATGGGAACTGCGGAAACACCCAAAAGGTCAAGCGCGTCCACCAACACCGGCCACGGCATCTGCTTCCATTGCATGAACAGACGAGCGCGGTCTGGATGCTGTTCCTCGATGATCCCCGCCATCCGGACCTTCCCTTCCTGCTGCCATCGTTGAGTCGCTTCGTGCCACCCGGGCACGTGCACGCGGCAGCCCGCTCACCAGGATGCGAAGATGTGGAGGATGAGCTTCTTGCCGCGAAAGTCCGCAACCGAGCCGGGCCGGCTCCCCTCGAGGGAAGGAAAGATCATGGTTGGGAACATCTGGCCTTCATGGAGCTCGACGGTGTCGGACGCCCGGACAGCGGCGTCCACCGGCCGAGACATCGACATGATTCCGATCGTCCCGGCTCCGACGAACATCAGTGCGATGAACTCCCTGACTGATTTCGTCATGTCCGCACCCCACTGAGAACGTACTGCGATGCCACGTCACCGACTGCAGACATAGACCTCCCAGGCTGCGCGCCCGCTCTTCTCGTCGAATTCGCCCTCCATCACTCCCAGTTCCCTGGTCAGCCAGGCGTACCTGGCGTCCTCCGTGCCGAAGACCAGAGTCAGGCTTGTGCGATACCACTCCGGGCTGCGCAGACCGTAACCCCTGCCATCGAAGCGGATTCGTGTTCCGTCCGGCGTCTCGATGAAGCCGACCGGATTCATCGTGCAGAGGTGCAGCCCGTCAGGAATGTGATGTCCCCGACGCACGAGTGGGTAGGCGCAGTTCCCCGCCCAGAGGGACCACCGAATCGTGCCTCGAAGTCGATCGCCCGTCGCCGCTCCATCGCCGCTTCCGATGTATTCACCTTCGCGCCCCTCGGGAGGGACGACGGCCTCCGTCTGCTCCTGCGATCGGTATTGGAGAGCCGCCTTGAAGAGCGGTACGAGTCGTCCCTCTTCAAGGGTGGCCATGAAGGGACCCCTCTTGGGTTGGTTTGTCCGGCTCTCCCCTGCTGTCCGTGAGCACGCCGTCATGACCAACGGCAGCAGGAGCAATCCCATGCGCATCGCTTCCCCCTTCAGAGCGACAGACCCCTGAGAGCAAGGACCCGATCGCGATTCTGAGCGAAATAGCGGGCGCAGTTGGCGCAGCAGAAATAGAGGGTCTTGCCGCGAACGTCGCTCCGCAGACTTGAGTTCTTGATCTGGAACACGGCGCCGCTGACAGGGCAGTAGACGTATTGGCCGAGATGAGCGTCTGGCTGGACGACGGCCTGCGTGATGGGACCGCGGACGCCGCATGCGCTCTCGCTGCAGCCTTTGAAGGCGACATCGACCGGCTCCCACGGTTTGATCCGGCCGCCCTCGACCCTGGGCGTTACGGACCGCACCATCGAGACGCCCTGGCGCGATTCGTTCGCCTCCTTGACGGTGGCGGTAAAGCCTGTCTCCGAAACCGAGTCGGCGATCTTCTTTGGATCGGTCCGCCCGGGATCGAACGTGATGTCCGCCTCTCCCCTCTCGAGGCAGACGTCATAGGCGGTTACCCCAGCGGTCTTCTCGAGCTTCAGCTTCACCGCGGCGACACATCCGCCGCAGGTCATGCCCTTGATGGTGAGCGTCGTCTTGCCGCTCGCCTCGGAGGGAGGGGCCGCCACGAGCGTGGGAGCGCAGGGCGGCAGGACGAACAGCACAGCGAGGAGCGAACCGAGCAAAATGAAGCGCTTCATGGGAACCTCCTGTCGAGTCTCAGAACAGGTAGCGTGAGTAATAGGGAAACGTCGTGGCCAGGACGACGACGATCGTCACCAGGCACAGGAGTATCCTCCCGGTCCGATTGACTCGGGCCCTTGCGCACGCCTGCCCGGGACCGCAGGCGGCGACCGTCCGCCGATACGTGAGGTAGAAGGCGAGCCCGAGGAAACCGGCCGTCAGGACGAGGAGACAGGGACGATAGGGCTCGAGCGCCAGGGCAGAGGCCGCCCCGCCGATGCCGGCGATTGTCAGAACCAGCGGGCCGAGGCAGCACGCCGAAGCGGCAAGACCGGCGACCAGCGCCCCGGTCAGAGTCAGGCCTGCCCTGGGAATCTTCATCTCCACTCACCTTCCTTGCTGCTCATCACCGATCCTCCTGGACACGCACCGGCTCCGGCAGGCAACCGGCGTCTTCGTTGCATTCCTCCCCGCGAGCGGCGGGTCCGCCGCAGGCGTCGCTCGCCCTCGCCGTGGCGGATAGTCGCCTGACCGGCGCTCGCGGGACACCGGTGTGAACCAAGACTTCCTTGACGACCGTGTCGACGTCGCCCAGGCAGCAGGTTCCCTTCGGGTTCAGCACCTCGCAGCGGCACTCGCCCGCCTCGATCCTCTTCCTGATCGAGGCGGCGGCGGTGCTTCGGCCGGTCCGGGTGATCTCTTCCCGGATGCTCTCGACCGTATGGTCGAAGCAGTAACAGACCGGACGCGGAGCCTCCCTCTCCTTGAGCCCGACGCGGACGCTCAAGGCCTCTTTGTCGAGCGTCCGACCGTCCCCACTGAAATAGACGACTTCGCATTCGGGCCGGTCGCAGAAGAACCACTCTCGATCTTCCACGGCGGCGAGACGCGCGGGAAGGACGAGGCTTCTCAACGTGACGCAGGGTACCGCCTTGCCGCGGTTCCCGCTGACGGGGCAGGAGGTGTTCTTCATGAGTCTCTCCTCCGGTGCCGAGTGTCGGATCGCCCCGACGATCAACAGAGCGCGGCCCGATCTCGACCCCACAGAAGAACAATCTAAACCTTGAACCAAAGTTCAAGGTCAAGGACGATTTGTGGATTTCCGGGAGGATGCCCGGCGGCGTGCCCGGGAGGAGGACGACGCGGCAACGTTCAGTCTTTCCATGACTTCGCAGTGCCCGCGGCGTTCGGTCCTGCGGCACATCTGGAGTGATGAGTGGAGGACGGCCTGCACGTGGCGCAGCTCCACGAGTCTTTTCTTCAGCTCCGACAGCCGCTCCTCGATGAGGGTCTGCACTTCCCGGCAGGGAGCCGTCCGGCCGTCCCGGAAGTCGAGCAGCGTGGTGATGTCGGTCAGCGCGAGACCGATGGCCTGCGCGGCCCGGATGAAGCGGAGACGGCCGAGCGCCTCCTGGCCATACACCCTGTAGTTCCCCTCGGTCCTGCCGTCCGGCCGGAGAAGGCGGCTGCGCTCATAGTACCGGACCGTCGAGGTAGGCACGCCCGCCTCCCGCGCCAGCCGGCCGATCGTGTAGTGAGTATCCATCACGTTTATCCTAGCAAAGCCTTTGGACGCACGTCATGGAACATCGGGGGAGAGGCCCAGGGCCCTCCGCATCTCGAAGACGGAGCGGTGGGCCTCGACCAGGGCGGACACCGCATTGGCGCGGGCCGCGGCCGCAGCGTCCTGCGCCTGCAGGACCTCGAGGGCGCTCCCGATGCCCCCGGCGAAGCGGGCCTGGCTGATCTTTGAAGCGCGCTCGGCGGCATCCAGGCCTTCACGGGCGAGATCGAGACGCTGGCGCGCCAGCCCGACTGCCTCGCGAGCGGTGGTGACTTCGGCACGCACACGCTGTCGTATGTGCTCCAGATCGAGCTCGGCGGCCGTGAGCCGGGCCCCTGCCGCCCGCAGGGCGCCGGGCTGGGAGAGGTCGAAGGTCCAGCCGAGGCGAGCACTGTAAATCGACTGGTCCCCGGCTTCGGCAAACGACGTTCCGAGCCGACCCCGCTGTGCCTCCAGGCTGACACCCGGGCCATAGGCGTTCCAGCGCGCCGCCGCGTGGCGCGACCGCGCCGCGGCTGCCTCCTCGGCGGCCGCCTTCGGCTCCGGGCGGGTCTCCAGCGCCCGCGCTACCAGGGCTTCGGTGTCTTCCGCGGCGGGCAGCGCCGGCGCTTCGATCACTGTCTCCCGTGGCAGGATGGTGACTGCGGGATCGAGATTCAGGACCTCGGCGAGGCGGATCGACGCGATCCGGAAAGCCTCCTCCGCCTCGGCGAGAGACTGAGTGCGCCCCGCGAGTTCCGAGCGCGCGCGCTCGACATCGGCCTCGGGCCCCAGCCCCTGCCCCTCCAGCGCGCGCACCACCTTCAAGAACTCGGTCGCGTCGTCCAGCGTCCTCCGGGCGACGGTGGTCAGGGCCGCCGCGCCGAGGAGCTCGAGGTACCGCGTGGAAGCCGCGAGGCGGGCCTCCAGTCGCGTTGCCTCGACGCTGGCGCCGGCTGCCCGGGCCTCGGCACCCGCCGCGCGGGCCCGGAAGTGCGTCGCCCCCGGGTTGAGATCCCAGCGGAGAATCGCGTTCACGAGCGCCGTGTCGAAGGTCGAGGACCCGATGTCCCCGAACGTTCCCTGCAACGTGCCGTCCGTGCGGCGCGTCTGGGCGCCTACCAGCAGGCTCGGCCACCACCGTCCGGCGGCGCTCGCGCGATCTCCTTCGGCGGCCTCGGCCTGGGCGTGTGCCTCCCGGACATCGAGGCTCTCCCGCCCGACCCGATCGAGGACGGCTCGCAGGTCGAGCATCACAGGCGCGGGGCCGATGCCGGGGATCTCGCCCGGGTGGACGGCGATCGACAACGACGGGACCTCGCGCTCTGCGGCTGAAGGAGGCGCCTCTTCGGCCCGCGCCCGGGCGCGCCCGGTGGCGAGAAGCACCGCCGCGCCGAGAATGAGGAGCCGATGGCCCGTCATCCCTGGCTTCCCACATGCACGCGCGTGCCGTCCGTGACGATCCCCTTCCCGCTCACGATCACCGGCTCGGTCCCGGCGAGCCCGCTGAGGATCTCGACCACGATGCCATCGTTGAGACCCGTCGTCACAGGCGCCTTTCTGGCGGCTCCGTCCTGAACCGTGTAGACGTATGCGGCGTCCTTCTCCGTCAGCAGGGCCGCGGCCGGCAGCGTCAGAGCGCCTTCCCGCCGCTCCAGCACGAGCGTCGCTGCCCCGAACATCCCCGGCCGCAGGGCGTGGTCCCGGTTCGGGAAGTCGATTTCGGCCCGCATCGTGCGGGTCTTCGGATCGAGCGCCGTGGAGTAGCGGGTGACCGTCCCCTCGAACTCCCGTCCGGCGATCGCGGCGACCGTCAGGCGGGCCGGCGTGGCACGGGTCACGGAGACCACGTCCGGCTCCGGGACATCCACGAACGCACGGACCATGTCCATATTCATCACCGTCACGATCGGCGACTGAGTCGAGGTCGTCGAGATCGGGATCATCGCGCCGACGTCCACGAACCGGTCCGTGACGATGCCGTCGAAGGGCGAGCGGATCGTGGCGTACCCGGTCAGGGCCTCCACGCGCGCCAGTTCGGCTTCCAGACGGGTCACCGAGGCCTCCGCGACCTCGAGTCTCGCCTGCGCCTCGTCGATCTGCTGTTGCGTGACCGCCCCCGCTTCGGTCGCGCGCACGGCCCTGAGTCGGTCCAGGGTGATCCGCTGAAGTCGAAGCTCCGCCTCCGATTGCCGGAGCTGCGCCGCGGCCACGTCCTTCTCCCTCGTCATTTCCGGCGCCGAGATCGTGGCCAGGATCTGGCCGGCACGAACCCGGTCTCCCCGATCGACGTCGATCCGCGACAGGTAGCCGGCGGCCCTGGCGTAGAGAGTCGCTTCCTGGAGGGCTTGCACGGAAGCCGGAATCCGGAGCGTCCGCGCGAGGGTTCGCCGCTCCGGCCGGACGACCGTCACCGAGACGGCCGACCGGTCGGTCGTATCGGGCGCCGTCCTGCCGCGCGCGCATGCGGCGCCCAGCGCCAGCCCGAGCGCCAGCGCCCAGGCCGCGGCGCGCCGGGGACGATGCCCGCTCATGCCGGGCTCCCCCCACGACGCCTGATCCACACGATCAGACACGGAACAACGAAGAGCGTGAGCGCGGTCGAGGCGAGCAGACCGCCCACCACGGCCCGCGCCAGCGGGACGTTGGCCTCGGCGCCCCGACCGACGCCCACCGCCATCGGCAGCAGGGCCAGCACCGCGGCGAGCGAGGTCATCAGGATCGGTCGAAGCCGAACGACGGCCGCCTCGATCACCGCCTGACGGAGCGAGCGCCCTCGCTCCAGCAGGCGGTTGGTGAACTCCACCAGAAGAATCGAGTTGGACACCGCGATCCCGGTCATGAAGATGACGCCGAGGATCGACTGGATGTTCAGCGTCGTTCCGGTCAGAAGGAGCATCGCCACGACTCCCACGATCCCGAGCGGAACGGCGAACATGACGATGAACGGATCGAGAAACGAGCGAAACTGCGCCACCAGGACGAGAAAGACCAGGACCACCGCCAGGAGCCATCCGAATCCCAGACTCCTGAACGAGTCCTTCATCGACGCGATCTCCCCTCGCATGCGCACGAAATACCCCTCCGGCAGGTGCGGCACGACCTGTTCATCCAGCCGACGCTCAATCTCGGCAGCCACGCTTCCGGTGTCACGCCCGTCCACGCTGGCGAAGACGTCCGTGACACGGGTGATATTGACGTGGTTGATCTCCGCCGGACCCGTGTCGCGGCGGACGGTGGCCACATTCTTCAGAAGGACCGGGTGGTCCTGGCCGACGCCGCGGATCGGAATGTCTTCGAGTGTGTCGACCGAACGGATCGCGTCCTCGGCGTACTGGGCGCCGATGAAGTAGTGGTTGCCGTTCCTCTCGTCGATCCAGAAGGCCGGATCGAAGTTGATGGAGGAATTGAGCGCGGTGACGATATTCGTGACGACGTCTTTCTGGGTCAGGCCGAGATAGGCCGCTTTCACGCGATCGACATCAACGTCGAGGAGCGGATAGTCGATTTTCTGCTGGATGCGCACATCGACGGTCCCGGGGACCCGGGAGACCAGGTCCCGGATCGACTCGGCGATCCCATGCGCCGTTTCGAGCCGGTTCCCCTCCACCTGGATGTCGATCGGCGACGGTAGTCCGAAGTTGAGCGCCGCGGTGATGAGCCCCCCTGTGTCGAAGGCGAACTCGACGCCCGGGAAGCGCGCGGCCAGGTCGCCCCGCAGTCTCCTGACGATATCGAGGGTCGAGTGGCTCCGCTGGTCGGCGAGCTGGATCAGGAGGAAGGCGTCCATCGGACCGGAGTTGGGCGTGTAGGCGGCGGGCCAGTCGTTCAGGACGCCGATGTTGCTGATCATCGTCCGCAGTTCGGACGGCGGGATCATGGAGCGGACGGCGTCCTCGACGGCGGCGCAGATCTTCTCCGTCTCCTCGAGCCGGGTGCCCGACGAGGCGCGCACCCGCAGCATGAACTGGCCCGCGTCCACGGGCGGAAACAGGTCGGTCCCGACCCTGGGCAGGGCCGCCAGAGCCGCGACGAACAGCGCCGCCGCGGCCGCGAGGACCCGCCCCTTTCGACCCAGCGCTCCTTCGAGGGCCCGCGTGTAGCCCGCCGCCAGGCGGCCGTACGCCCGCTCGAAGCGCCCGGCGCGGGATGGGGTGCTCCCCGTGCCGGCGCGCGCGAAGCGCGCGCAGGAGACCGGGATCACGGTCATCGCCACCACGTAGGAGGAAGCCATCGCGAACGCGACGGCCACGGCCAGCGGCTTGAACAGGTACTTCCCCAGTCCGGTAAGGAAAACGACCGGAGCGAAAACCGCCACCGTGGCCACCGTCGCCATCAGGACCGGCATCGCGACCTCGCGGGCGGCCTCCCGGGCCGCCTGACCCGGCGGCACTCCGTCCCGCACGTGGCGCAGCGTGTTCTCCAGGACGACGATCGCATCGTCCACCAGCCGCCCGACGACGAGGGCGAGGCCGCCGAGCGTCATGACGTTGATCGAGTCGCCGGTCGCGTCGAGGCCGATGACCGCGGTTAGGATCGAGAGAGGGATGGCGGCCGCCGCGATGAGCGTCGACCGGAACGATCCGAGGAAGAGGAAGATCGTCGCGCCGGCGAGGACGATCCCCAGGACGCCCTCGCGGACGAGCGACGCGATCGCCGTCCGCACGTAGACCGACTGGTCCATGATGACGTCGAGCCGGATCCCCTTGGGGAGGCGGGAGAGGATGGTGGCGATCGCCTCCTTGACGCCGTCGACGATCCGAATGGTGTTGGCGCCCGGCTGCCGATAGATCGGGATATAGACCTGCCTCTTGCCGTTGACCCGGACGATGTTGGTCTGGATCTGGTAGGCGTCCTTGGCTTCGCCCACGTCCTTGAGAAAGACCGGCGCGCCATCCTGGATCTTGAGCGGCACGTCGTTGAGATCGGCGACCCGCGGCACCATGCCGTTGGCGTTGATGAGATAGTGCATATCCCCGAACTTCGCGTCGCCGGTCGGGATGAAAACATTCGAGCTCCGGAGCGCCTGCACGACGTCCATCGGCGAAAGGCCGCGGGCGTACAAGCGATCCCGGTCGACATAGGCGAGAATGCGGCGCAGCTTTCCGCCATAGACTGCCGGAGCGATGACCCCAGTAATGCCCTGCAGACGGTTGCGCAGGTCGAAGTACGCGATGTCGTAGAGCTTCGTCTCGTCGTGGACGGGCGACGACACGGACAGGAGACAGAGCGGGATCGTGGCCGTCGGATCGAATGGCATCACCATCGGCGGGATGGTCCCGGGCGGCAGGTAGAAGAGGTCCGACATCGCGAAAGAGGTCACCTGGGACATGGCGGTGTTGGCCTCGATGTCGTCGCGGAAGAAGTCCTTGACGACGGCCACGCCGAGCATCGCCTTCCCCTCCTGCCGCGCGATCCCGTTGCTCTGTCCTGTCCAGCGCTCCAGACGCGACATGATGTCGCGCTCCATCACCTCCGGCGGCATGCCGGGATAGAAGGTGACGATCTGCACCGCCGGGACCGGGAAAAGCGGCAGAAGATCGACCGGGATCCGGGCCAGGCAGGTGAAACCAATCACCAGAACGGCGAGGACGCCGACGGCGACGGCGTACGGGTTCCGGAGTGCCCGCTCAACCATAACGCGCCGCGCGGGCGATCCGGAGCATGTCCTCCTCCGGCAGGTCGGACACGAGGGCGAACAGGAGGTCGCGCTCGATCCAGGCGAGGACACTGACCCCCTTGTGGTGGCCGCAGCGGTAGCGACCGCCGTCCGTCCTCATGGTACCCATCGATTCGAGCGACAGCCCCTGCGCCGGCATCTCGAAGAGCGACAGCCGCCGCTCGCCGCGCCGATAGAGCCAGAGGGCGGCGCGACGGTCGGCCAGGGTGCAAAGCCGCCCGCCCAGCAGCTCCGCACCCTGGACCGCCGGCGGCTGGACGGCGAAGTCGACGGCGCCGGCGAACCACTTCGCGACGACCCCCGGATCGTCCGAGGGGAACTCGGCCGGGGCTGGGCGTGTGGCATAGAGAAGATGATCTTCGGCCAGGGAGGCGACGAACAGACCGTCGCGCGTCCGCTCCCGCCAGACGAAGAGCCCGGCCATCGACAGACCGGCAACCGCGAGAGTGACGACGACCGCGAGAAATCGGCGACGCTGGATCCGCAGGGCGGCGCCGACGCGGGCCCGGGCGAGCGCGCCGAAGAGCCGCTCCTTCACCGGGAGCGGAGTTGCGACGCGCGGCAGCGTCTCCCGAAGCGCCGCGCGCCACGCCCGCTCTTCTTCGGAGAAGATCTGGCAGCTGCGGCAATGGCGCGCATGCTCCTGCGCCTCGGCCAGCTCCTCCGTCGGCCTGGCAGGACCGCGCCCTTCCGAGAAAATCCGCCTGAGCGTCGCGCAGTCCATCAAGCATCCACCTGCCGCACGCCGCCCAGGTGGCGCAGCCGCTCGCGCAGCAACTTTCGGCCGCGCGCCAAGCGTGACGCGACGGTCCCGACCGGACAGCCGCAAATGACGGCGATCTCCCGCAGGGTCAGTTCCTCGACGTCCGCCAGAAGCACGGTCAGGCGGAAGTCCTGCGGCAGGGCCGCCAGCGCCTCCTCCACCTGTTGCGCGTCGGATCGTCTCAGGAGCAGGCTCTCGGGGGTCTCCGAAGCAACCGGCTCCTCCTCTTCGGGGCGATCCGCACCGGTGGGCGCACAGCCATGGCGGCCAGCATAGTGGTTCAAGAACGTCGTGCTCAGGATCCGGATCAGCCAGGCGCGGGCTGCCCCGCGCTCGCGCAGCTGATCGAACTTCTCGAATGCCCTCAAGGCGGTGTCCTGGAGGAGGTCGGCAGCCGCATCCGCATCCTTCGTGAGGCGGAGAGCCAGGCCGTAGAGCGCATCGATCTGCGGCACCAGGAACTCCTCGAAGAGACCGGGAGTCCGGCTCCCGCCGGCCAGGATCCTCCAACCTCTCCGGTGCTCCGGCATTGCAAGGCCTCCGTGATGTTAAGGACAGTCACGCGCGACAGTATTATCCCGCCGAGAGGGATGACCTCAGGCGGGGAGTCGTCAGGTGGCGGGAAGGAAGAGCCGAAAAGTGGTGCCTGATCCGGGGCGGCTCTAGACCTCGATCGACCCGCCCATCGCCTGGGGTAGGTGGCGATCGTGGGACGAGCGCTGCGGAATTTGTGCAGAAACTGATACACCGGTCCCTGGACCGAGGCCACTCGCCGCGCCTACACTCACCGGAAACGCCGTGCGCCGACCCGCCGGAGGAATCCTATGAAAGCGAAGACCCTGCAGCTCCCGTTCCTGATTCTTGTTGTCCTGGTTGCCCCGGCGCGAGCGAAGGAGAAGAAGAAGTTCCTCACCCCGGGGGAAATGGTCAAAATCATGGAGAAGTCCAAGACTCAGTACAAGATGGATGACATCAAGTCTTTGAAGGAGATCGTCCCGGAGAAGTTCGCCGACCAGTACTGGCCCAGGAACGGCAAGGAGCTGGAGTACCCCTGGATCTCCGACGATGGCAAGGGAAACCTCAGCCTGCAGAGTTACGCCCTGGACAAGGAGTGCCAGGCAGCTCTGGACAAGACCGAGCCGCTCTTCAAGGACAAAAAATACGAGGAAGCGGTGGCTTCCTACCAGGCCGCCGTCGACGCCTCTCCAAAGTGCTACTTCGCGTTCATAGGCCTGGGGGATTGCGACTTCTTCACCGGCGAGTACGCCAGGTCGTTGATGGCCTACCAGAAGGCGATCGACCTGGATCCGTACGACTTCCGCGGTCCCTTCTTCAAGGGACACGCCCTCCTGAGGATGGATCGGGCCCGCGACGCGAAGGACGACCTGATCGAGGCCCTGGCGCTCAAGCCGAGGCGCGAGTCGATCCTGAAGGTGCTCAAGGCGTACGCCGAGGCGCTCGGCGTGACCGTCGTCGACGAGCCGTTCGTGCCCCGCTCGCTGGCGAGACTGGAGGGAGACACGATCGCGATCTACGCGAACCCGGAGGACCCGCCGTGGCTCTACCACGCCATCTGCAAGGGGATCTGGCTGGGAGAGCCGAAGCACCGCAAGGACCTGGTCGACGACGAGGAGCACGTCTGGTCGACCACGGAGGAGAAGGAATGCCTGGCGGCGCTCCTGGCGGGCTACCAGCAGCAGCGGGACGATCAGAAGGTCGCGGCCGATCCGCAGATGGACCGTCTCGAGCGCATCCTCGAGGACGGATTCCTCGACGAATACGCGATCTACGAGCTCGGTTCCCGTCTGTCGCCCGACTTCGCCCTGCTGCTGCCGGCGGCCGAGAAGGCCCGGCTGAAGGAGTTCATCGGGAAGTACGTCGTCGTGCCGCGCGGCCCGTCAGGCGGCGGGAAGGAAGATGCGAAAGGTGGTGCCTGAGCCGGGGCGGCTGTCGACCTCGATCGTCCCCCCCATCGCCTGGGTGAGGTGCTTGGAGATCGCCAGACCGAGGCCGGTGCCGCCGTCGCGGCGGTCGCGCGATCGATCGACCCGGTAGAAGCGCTCGAAGATCCGTCCGATGTCCTCGGGGGGGATGCCGACGCCGTTGTCCGACACCGACACGACGACGCGGCCGCCCGACGGGCGGGCCCCGACCTCGATACGGCCCCCCTCCGGCGTGAACTTGACGGCGTTGTCCAGCAGGTTGATGAGCACCTGCGCCAGACGGTCGCGATCGGCCAGCACGTCGGGCAGATCGCGCGGCACGTCGACGGTGACGGCGTGGCCCCGCTCCTTCGCCGCCGGGCGGGTCACCGTCTCGGCCTGCGCCACCACGTCCCGCAGCGACACCGGGCAGAGGACGAGACGCGCCTGGCCCTGCTCGACCGACGACAGATCGAGCAGGTCCTCGATCAGGGCGGCCAGCCGCCCGGCATGACGGTGGATCACCTCCACGAATTCGGCGGCGCGGGCCGCGTCCCTCAGGCCGCCGTCGCGCAGGGTCTCGGCGTACCCCTTGATCGCGGTCAGCGGCGTGCGCAGCTCGTGCGACACGTTGGCGACGAACTCGCGCCGCACCTGCTCGAGCCGCTTCAGCTCGGTGACGTCGTGGAACACCGCGACCGCCCCGACGGTCCGCTCGTCCTCCCGGATGGCGGCGAGGCTGGCGCGGATGATCTTGTCCTGGGCTCCGCCGAGCGCGATCTCCCGGACCAGCGGCTCGTCGGTCTCGAGCGCCGCTTCGATCGCCTCCTGAAGCGCCGGGACGCGGGCGGTCTCCAGCGGCCGGCGCCCCTCGATCGGGAGCTGCGCGTTGAAGATGCGGCGGAAGGCGTCGTTGGAGACCAGGATGCGGCCGTCGGGGCCGGTCAGGACCACGCCCTCCACCATCCCCTCCAGGACGCTGCGCAGCTGGTTGCGCTCGCGGCCGATCAGCACCAGGCGCTCTTCCAGCTCGTCCGCCATCCGGTTGAGCGAGCGCGCCAGGAGCGACACCTCGTCGCTGCCGCTCGCCTCGGCGCGGGTTCCGAGACGCCCGGCGGCCAGATCCGAGGCGGCGCGCGACATCGCCTCGAGGCGGCGCGCCGTCCCGCGGGCGAACAGCCAGCCGAGAGCGCCGGCCAGGAGCACCGAGACCACCGTCGCCAGCGCGATCGGCACGCGCACCGACGCCTGCGCCCTCGCGACCTCGGTCAGCGGGACCGACAGGCGGACGACCCCCCTGGCCGGGTCGCCGGGATCGAGACGCATGGCGACGTACAGCATGCTCTCGGCCAGCGTCCGGCTGGAGCGCAGCGCCCGCCCCTCGCCCGAGCGCAGCGCCTCGATTACCTCGGGACGTCCGGCCTGACTCTCGACCGTGGCGAGCGCCTCTCCGCTCAGATCGGTGTCGCCGAGCACCCTGCCGGCCGCATCGATGAAGGTGATCCGCACGTCGAGGTCGGCGCCGAGCCGGTCCGCGAGGCGATCGGCCGCGGCGGGCAGGTCGGCCTCGGAACGCGCCAGGTCGCGGACCAGGCGGGTCTCGCGCTCGAGGCGCGCGGCGATCTGGTCGATCACGCGCGTCTCCGCGTCCCGGCCCAGGAAGTAGCCGGCGATCATCGAGGCCAGGCCGGCGACCAGAACGAACGACAGGGTGAGTCGCTGCTGGATTCTCAGGGCGATGGTCCTTCGCCGCGGAGCCTAGCCGGCCGGCCGGAAGCGGTATCCGATGCCGCGGACGGTCTCGATCCAGTCGCCGACCGGCCCCAGCTTGGCGCGCAGGCGTTTCATGTGGGTGTCGACGGTGCGGGTCTCGACGTCGCCGCCGTATCCCCAGACCTCCGACAGGAGCTGGTCCCGGGTGAACGCCCGGCCCGGCCGCTTGGCCAGGCGATGCAGCAGCTTGAACTCGGTGGCGGTCAGGACGATCTCGCGCCCCTTCAGGCGGACCGTGTGGGCCCCGACGTCGATGACCAGCGGGTCGTGCACGATCCGCTCGTCGTCGTCGGGCCGCTCTTCGCGCTTCAGGATCGCCTGCACCCGCAGGACCAGCTCGCGCGGCGAGAACGGCTTCACGACGTAGTCGTCCGCGCCCAGCTCGAAGCCGACGACCCGGTCGACCTCCGACCCGCGGGCCGTCAGCATCAGGATCGGAATGTGGCGCGTGGTCTCGTCCTGCTTCAGGAGACGGGCCACCTCGCCCCCGTGCAGGACCGGCAGCATCAGGTCGAGCACGATGAGATCGGGCCGCTCCCGCCGGGCCGACTCCACCGCCTGCCGGCCGTCGACCGCGGACACCACCCGGTAGCCGGCCTGCGCCAGGTTGTAGCGCACCAGCTCCACGATGTCCCGCTCGTCGTCCACCACCAGGATGGTCTGCGGCACTTCGCTCGGGCCTCCCGGCATCCGTCGCCGCGCCGGCGGGAATTATAGCGCCCGGGTCCCGCGACCAGGCGCGGCGGCCAGGCCGGGCGCGGGGCCGGACCAGGAGACCGGACGGATTCCTGTCCAGCGTGTGACGCGGGAGTGACCGGCCCGCGACGGGCGCGTGACGATTGCGTGACGAGGCAGGCCCGGGCGGCGATCGGGACCGGACTCGATCAGTCTCCTGCCGGCAGCCGGCGCTTCAGGAGGGCGTCGAGGGAGTCGCGATCGAGGGAGCCCATCACGATCGGCTCCGCCATCCGGCCGTCGGCGTCGATCACCAGGGTGATCGGCAGCGACAGGACGCCATAGCGCGCCGCGACCTTGCCGCGCCCGTCGAGGAGGATCGGGAACGTGATCCCCGCCCGCCGGGCGTAACCCGCGACCTTCGCGGGCTTCTCCCCCAGGTTGACCCCGAGCACGGCGAGGGCGTCCGGGTGGGCGCGCGCCGCCTGCTCGAGAATCCCCATCTCGTCCAGGCAGACCGGGCACCAGGTGGCCCAGAAATGCACCAGGACCAGACGACCGCGGAAGGACGACAGCGCGATCGAATTCCCCCGCAGGTCGGGAAGCGTGAAGCCGGCGGCCGGCTCGCCGGGGGCCGGGGGCTCCGCCTTGGGTGGAGCGCCTGGCCTGGGCTGTCGACGTCGCGGCGGCGCTCGATGATGCTGCGGCGGAAGTCATCGACGTCCTTGGCCAGCGCGGCTTGTGGCAGCGGCAGGGCCTGGCCCTCGAAACTGTCCTTGCGGATCACCCAGACCACGAGCTTGTCGCCCACCGCGTGGTACTCGACCACGCCCTCATCGGGTCGCAGCAGGCCTTGCA
>CAYLND010000007.1:0-53174 GCA_964384905.1 uncultured Acidobacteriota bacterium | reverse complement strand
AGGTACGCGAAGAACCGCGCGTACCCCGCACGCCCCTCCTGCTCCATGTACCCGACCGAGTACACGTGGATCAGGAAGCCGACGCCGGTGACGATCAGGATCATGACGGCCGACAGAGGATCCAGCGCGTATCCCCAGCCGACGGTCCAGTCGGCTCCGTCGGGACCCGATCCGAGCGGCATCCATTCGAAGAGCGTCTGGACGACCCGCGGGGGGACGGCCCCTGCGTCGACGGGTCGGAACGACGCGAGCCCGTGAAGCTCCAGGACCGACCCGACCGACAGCGCGAACGACAGGAGGACCGCGCCGCACCCGACGATCGCCACCAGGCGCCGCGTCAGGAAACGCGTGCCGAACAGCCCGTTCACCAGGAACCCGGCGAGCGGCAGGAGCGGCACGAGCCAGAGGAGCCGCAGCATCATCTCACCAGCGCATCAGGCTGGCGTCCTCGACATCGGTCGTCCGGCGGCGCCGGAACAACGCGATGACGATCGCCAGCCCGACGGCCGCCTCGGCGGCCGCCACGGTCATGACGAAGAAGACGAAGATGTGCCCCGCCATCGACTGACCCTCGTGGGCGAACGCGACGAACGTCAGGTTGACCGCGTTCAGCATCAGCTCGATGCACATCAGGATGACGATGGCGTTGCGCCGCACCAGGACGCCGACGCAGCCGATGGTGAACAGGAGCGCCGCGATCAGGAGGAAGAACTCCACGCGCATCAGGGCAGCCTCCGCTTGGCCAGGACGACCGCCCCGATCATGGCGGCAATCAGCAGGATCGAAGCCGACTCGAAGGCGAACTCGTACCGGGTGAACAGGAGACGGCCGACCTCGCGCGCCGTGCCGAAGCCGGCGTCCGATCCGTTCGGATCGAAGTACGGCGCCTCGCCGCGGTTGCGGATGGCATGGAACATCAGGGCCGCGAAAACGGCCCCCAGGGCGATCGCCGCCGACCTCATCGGCCCGCCGCCGACGCGCAGCCCTTCCTCGACCTTGATGTTCAGCAGCATGACGACGAACACGAACAGGACCATGATCGCCCCGGCGTAGATGATCACCTGGATGACCGCGAGAAACTGCGCGTTCAGGATCAGGAAGAAGAGGGCGATGCAGAACAGGTTCACGATCAGGAACAGGACCGACACCATGGGGTTCGGATGGATGACGACCATGAGCGCCGACATGATCGCCACGAATCCGACGAGCCCCGACCAGAACTCGAGGCTCGCGAGCTCGCGGGCGCGGAGCGCCACGAGCAGCGCCGCGAGCGCGCCGAGGACGACGCCGGCCGGAGCTGCCCGCGCCGGCAGGTACGCCCGGACGATCGCGAACGCCGCGATCACGCCGATCAGACCCAGAAGCAGGATCATCGCCGGGCTCCGGACCGCTGGCGTGATGTTCGCGCCGCGCGGCTCATCGGGCCTGCATCAGGACCAGGAACGACACCCACAGGATGTTGGCCAGGCCGATCGGCAGCAACCCCTTCCAGCCCAGGTTCATGAGCTGGTCGTAGCGGAAGCGCGGGATCGTCCAGCGCACCCAGACGTACACGAACAGGAAGAAGCCGACCTTGGCGCAGAACGCCAGGACCTGGATGATCGCGGCCGCGGTCTCCGACAGGCCGAGACGCGCCAGCCCGGGCACGTGGTAGCCGCCCAGGTACAGCGTCACCACGAGGGCCGAGGCGGTGACCATGTTGGCGTACTCGGCCATGTAGAACATCAGGAAGCGCATGCCCGAGTACTCGGTGTGGTAGCCGGCGACCAGCTCGGTCTCCGCCTCGGGCAGGTCGAACGGCAGGCGGTTGGTCTCGGCGAAGGCCGCCGTCAGGAACACCAGGAAACCTGGAAGCTGGTAGAGGGCGTTCCAGCCATGGTCGATCTGGTGGGCCACGACGTCCGACAGCCGCAGCGACCCGGTGGCCATCAACACGCCGATGATGGCGACGCCCATCGCCAGCTCGTACGAGATGAGCTGCGCCGAGGACCGCAACCCGCCCATCAGCGAATACTTGTTGTTCGAGGACCAGCCGGCGAGCGCCACTCCGTACACGCCCATCGACGAGAACGCCAGCACGACCAGGATGCCGTTGTCGACGTCGGCGATCTGCAGCGCGATGCGGTGCCCGAACAGGCTCAGCGTGGGGCCGATCGGCACGACCGAGAAGGTCACCAGGGCGGGGACGAAGATCAGCATCGGCGCCAGGAGATACACCGGACGATAGACGTGCGGCGGCAGGACCTCCTCCTTGAACAGGAACTTGACGCCGTCCGCGAGCGGCTGCAGGAGGCCGAGCGGTCCGACCCGGTTGGGGCCGCGGCGATCCTGGATCCAGGCGGAAACGCGCCGCTCGACCCAGCTCATGTTGGCGACCACGGTCATGACCACGAAGAAGAAGAGCGCGATCTTGACGCCCGACTCGATCAGGACGCGCGCGATCGCCGGGTCCATCTCAGGACTCCGCCACCGTCGCGCCGCTCTCCCCGAGACCCCGGTAGGAGAGCCCCGCGAGGGCGGGGACCGTCGCCGCCACTTCCTCGAAGATCGACGCCGGCGTGGCGTACTCGCTCGCCAGACCGAAGCGTCGTCCCAGGTCGCGCAGGATGCGCCAGACCGGATCGGCCTCGCCGGCGGGACGCGCCCCGGCGCGCAGGCGCTGCACGCGCCCCTGGAAGTTGACCATCGTCCCCTCGAACTCGCCGTAGCCGCACGCCGGGAACGCCACGTGGGCGCGCTCCACCGTCGGGCTCCTCCACCAGTCTACGACGATCAGGGCGTCGAGCCGGTCGCAGAGGGCGGGCGCCGCCCCGGGCAGATCCATCAGATCCTCCCCCACCACGACAAGACCGCGCACCCGCCCGGCGGCGACATCGTCCAGGATCTCCCTCACGCGGCCGGCCGAGGGCGCTCCGAGCCCGAGAAGCCGCGCCCCGCGCGCGTTCGGCGTCTTGTCCCGCCGGATCAGCAGATCGTCGTCGGCCCCGTCCTCGTGCGGCGGCACGGCCAGACGCGGGATCCCGGCGAGCCCCCCGAGCACCTTCCGGGCGACGTGGAAATCCTCGACCGACAACCGCGCGGAGACGATCGCCGCCAGGGCACCGGCGCCGCCGCTCTTCGCGACTTCGCGCAGCAGATCGGCCGCCCGGTCGAACGCGGCGTCCCAGGCGGCGGGGCCCGGCCGCACGAACGGGCGCTCGAGACGCGGCCGCGCGTACAACGCGGCGTGCGACTCGCGTCCGGCGTCGCACATCCAGTAGGCGTTCACGTCCGGGTTGGGGCGCGGAGTCATGCGGTGCAGGCGGTTGCGGAACGAGGCGAGGAAGACGTTGCAGCCGCGCGCGCAGCCGGCGCACACCGTGGGCACGTTCTTCAGGAACCAGACGCGCGACTTGAAGCGGAACGGCTTCCAGGTCAGGGCGCCGACCGGGCAGACGTCGACGGTGCAGCCGGAGTAGGGGTTGTCCAGCGGCTTCCCCGGGAACGTGCCGATGATCGCGTGGTCGCCGCGCTGGAACAGGGCCAGCTCGCGGGTCCGGCTGACCTCGTCGCAGAAGCGGACGCAGCGCGTGCACTTGATGCAGCGCTCGGCGTCGAACACCACGCTGCGGCCGATGTCGTAGCGCTTCGCGGCGTGCACCTTCTCCTCCACGAAGCGGCTGGCGCCCCGGCCATAGTCCTTCTCGTACGACTGCAGGCGGCACTCGCCCGCCTGATCGCAGATCGGGCAGTCCAGGGGATGGTTGATCAGCAGGAACTCCTGGATGCCGGCGCGCACGGTCCGGACCCTCTCGTTGGCCGTGCGCACGACCATGCCGGGCGCCACCGTGGTGGCGCACCCGATCTGCAGCTTGGGCATCTTCTCGATCTCGACCAGGCACATCCGGCAGTTTCCGGCGATGCTCAGCCCGGGGTGGTAGCAGTAATGCGGGACCAGGAGACCCGCCTTCTCGGCCGCCTGCAGGACGGTGGTCCCCTTCTTCACCACCACCGGCCGGTCGTCGATCACCAGCGCCACGTCGTCCGGACCGGCGTGTGGGGGGGCGGCGACGGCGCCAGGCGCTTCCGGCAGGCTCGGCGAGTGCGGCGGGGGGCTGATGTCGGGCATCGCGTCTCAGCGCGCCGCGACGGCCCGCATCGGGCAGGCCGCGCGCCGCGCATGCTCCTCGAATTCGTCGCGGAACGTCCTGACGTACGAGTCGACGGGCCACGCGATCGCCTCGCCGAACGGACAGATCGTGTTCCCCTCGATCTTCACGGCGATGTCCACCAGGAGGCCGACATCCTCGCCGCGCCCCTCGCCGCGCTCGAGACGCGACAGGATCTTCACGATCCAGCCGGTCCCCTCGCGGCAGGGCGTGCACTGGCCGCACGACTCGTGCGCGTAGAAGCGGGCGATGTTCAGGAGCGCGCCGACCATGCAGGTGCCGCTGTCCATGACGATGCCGCCGGCCGAGCCGAGGGACGTGCCGGCCGCCGCGAGCGAGTCGAAATCCATCAGCACGTCGCACTTCGACGCCGGCAGGATCTTCATGGAGGAGCCGCCGGGCACGGCCGCCTTGAGCGGCCGATCCGGGTGCGCCATGCCGCCGGCGTACTCGTTCAGGAGCTCGAGGAACGGCACCCCCAGGGGCGCTTCGAACACGCCGGGACGCTTCACGTGCCCCGACAGGCAGAACAGCTTCGGCCCCGTGTTCTTCGGGGGTCTTCCGATCGAGGCGAACCAGGCGGCGCCGCGCTCGGCGATCAGCGTGACGTTGGCGAGGGTCTCGACGTTGTTGATGATCGTCGGACAGCCGTACAGACCGACCACGGCCGGGAACGGCGGCTTGATGCGTGGGTAGCCGCGCTTGCCCTCGAGCGACTCCAGGAGCGCCGTCTCCTCGCCGCAGATGTACGCCCCGGCCCCCCTGTAGATGAGGACATCGAGGTCGTACCCGCTCCCCAGGATGTTCCTCCCCAGGAACCCCCTGGCGTAGGCCTCTCCGACCGCCCGCTCGAAGGTGCGGTACCCCTGATGGAACTCCCCGCGGATGTAGAAGAAGGCGAGGTGGCACTCGATGGCGTAGGCGGAAAGGATGATCCCCTCCAGGACGAGATGCGGGTCTTTCTCGATCAGCAGGCGGTCCTTGAACGTGCCGGGCTCGCTCTCGTCGGCGTTGACGCACAGATAGCGGGGCTTGTCCTTCGTCTTGGGCAGGAACCCCCACTTCATGCCGGTCGGAAAGCCGGCGCCGCCGCGGCCGCGCAGGCCGGAACTCTTGACCTCTTCGACCAGCTTCTCGGGCGGCAGCTCCTTCAGGATCCTCCGCAGCCCCTGATAGCCGCCCGACGCCAGGTACGTCTCGATGCCGTCGGAGCCCGGCTTCTTGATGTTGCGCGTCAGGATCGGCTCGAAGGCCACGCTCTACTCCAGCCCTTTCAGGAGGGCGTCCAGGGCGGCCGCGTCGACCGGCCCGTGCTCCCGGTCGTTGATTTGGATGAAGGGCGCCCGGTCGCAGGCGGCCAGGCATTCGACCGAGACCAGCGAGAACTTGCCGTCCGCGCGCGTCTGCCCGTCGCGGATGCCGAGACGGGCCTGCACGTGCCGCATCAGCCCGTCCGCGCCCCGGAGCGCGCACGGCAGCGTGCGGCAGATCTGGATGTGATGGCGGCCGACGGGGGCGCGATGGAACATCGTGTAGAACGACACGACGCCGGCCACGAACGCCGGGGAGACCCCGATCTTTCCGGCGACGTACTCCATCGATTCGCCGGACACATGCCCCATGTCCTCCTGGACGACGTAGAGGGCGGGAAGGAGCGCCGAGCCCTTCGTCGGGTAACGGCCCAGGAGGGCGTCGATCCTGCGGTCGGTCTCGGGGCGGACGGGCAGGCTCACCGGTCCACCTCGCCCATCACCGGGTCGAGGCTGGCGATGACGGCGATCAGATCAGACAGCAGCCCCCCCACCGCCATCTTCTCGATCGCCTGCAGGCTGATGAACGACGGCGACCGGATCTGCAGCCGGTAGGGCGATTTGTCCCCCTCGCTCCTGATGTAGAACCCGAGCTCCCCCTTGGGAGCCTCGATGGCGTGGTACACCTCGCCGGGGGGTCCCTTGATCCCTTCCGTGACCAGCATGAACTGCTCGATCAGCTCCTCCATGCTGGTCAGCACGCGCTCCTTCTTCGGGAGGGTGATCTTGGGATCGTCGACCGCGATGGCGCCGTCGGGAAGACGCCGCAGCGCCTGGTCCAGGATGCGCGTGCTCTGGCGCATCTCCTCGAGACGGACCAGGTAGCGATCGTAGGCGTCCCCCTGGCTTCCCACGGGCACGTCGAACTCGTACGACTCGTAGCCGCTGTACGGCTCGGTCCGGCGCACGTCGTGCGCCACGCCGGTGCCGCGCAGGTTCGGCCCCGTCAGACCGAGCGCGATGGCGTCGGCGGCGCCGATCCGGCCGACGCCCTGCGTGCGCTTCATCCAGATCCGGTTCCGGGTCAGGAGCGAGTCGACCTCGTCGAGAGCGGCCGGGAAGGCGTCGATGAACGCCCGCACCTGGTCGGTCCAGCCGGAGGGCAAATCGCGCATCAGCCCGCCGACGCGCGTGTACGATGTAGTGAGACGGGCCCCGGTGAGCGCCTCGATGATGTTGTAGAGCGTCTCGCGCTCGCGGAAGGTGTGGAAAAAGACGGTCGCCGCTCCCAGGTCGAGCGCGCCCGTGCCCAGCCAGAGCAGATGCGCCGAGATGCGCGCGATCTCGCAGCAGATCACGCGGATCACCTGAGCGCGCGGCGGCACCGTGATACCCAGGAGCTTCTCGACCGCCAGGATGTAGGCGACGTTGTTGGACAGCGGCGCGAGGTAGTCGAGCCGGTCGGTGTAGGGAACGAACTGGTTGTAGGTCATCCCCTCGGCGATCTTCTCCATGCCGCGGTGCAGGTAGCCGACGTGCGGCTGGACCGAGGTGACCACCTCGCCGTCGAGGGTCAGCACCAGCCGCAGCACCCCGTGGGTCGAGGGATGCGACGGCCCCATGTTGATCACCATCTTCTCCCCGTGCAGCGCGTCCTCCGTCTCGGGCGGGACGGACCGCATCGCGGGAGCGGGCGGCGAGGGCAGGTGCTCCATCTAGACGCTCTCCATGTCGCGGAAGCCTGGCGAGGCGGCGCGACCGGGGGTCCTCGTCTCGGAAGGGACGCCCTCGACGTCGAAGTCCTTGCGCAGCGGATGGTACGTGTAGTCCTCGGGCATGATGATCCGCCGAAGGTCCGGATGCCCCTTGAAGCGCACGCCGACGAGGTCGTACACCTCGCGCTCGGGCCAGTTGGCGCCGGTCCAGACCGGCGTGACGCTGTCGACCGTCTCGTTCTCCTTCAGGCGGATCTTGAGACGCAGCCGGTGGTTCTTCGCGGTGGAATAAAGATGATAGAGGACCTCGTAGTCGTAGTCGCGGTCCAGGAAGTGCAGACCGGTGACGACCGTCGGCATGTCGAACGCCGTCTCCGGATCGTCTCTCAGAGCGCGGGCGATCTCGAGGATCGCGTCCCTGGAGACGAGGGCGGTGATCTCGCCGCGGAACTCGGTGACCTCCAGGAGCGCCGCCGGGAAGCGCTCCCTCAGCCGATCGATCAGGAACCGCGGCGGCGCCGGCTCGATGAACGGGCCTTCCACGCTCAGTCCCAATCCAGCGCGCCGCGCCGCCAGCAGTACAGGTAGCCGGCCACCAGCACGCCGATGAACACCGCCATCTCCCAGAACCCCGGCAGACCCATGTCGCGAAACACCGTCGCCCATGGGTAGAGGAAGGCGGCTTCGATGTCGAACAGGATGAACAGCATCGCGACCATGTAGAAGCGTATGGTGTAGCGCTTCCCCGCCGGCTCGAGGGGATCGACGCCGCACTCGTACGGCGTCAGGTCGGTGCGGCTCGCCCGCCGGCGGCCGAGGAGGGTCGACAGGCCGAGGATCGCACCCGCGAGCAGCGCGGCCAGGGCGACCTGGAGGCCGATCGGCACGTAATCGATCACGCGGTCTCCCGGCCCGCGGCGGTCGCTCCACGCGTTCGCGGGAGGCCCCGCCACTTCGTGATATTTTTCACAAATACCGGCCCGATGCGACCGGCATGGCCCGCACGGAAGCCGTCATGCTAGCACCGCGCTTCTCGGGGTGTCAACGCGCGCGGGAGGATGGTGCGCGTGCGGAGCGGGGCGGGCGGAGTGATGCGGTGCGGGGGAGCGGGGGGCCGGCGGGATCGCGGGGCCTTCGAGCCGGCGACGGGGCCCCACGCTTTCCAGTGGGGCAGGCGCCGAGCGAGCAGAGGCTGCGCGCGCCGATCCACCGCGCAGCGGTTGCGCGCGCAGCCGTGCCCCGCGACCCCGCCGGCCCCGCTCCCCGGCACCTCGGGCGTGCCGGGAGCTCCGGGAGAAATGGAGTTCAATGCGAGGGAAGCGCGAGCGGCGGCCGCGCCGCGGGTCGTCGCAGCCAGGCTTCGACCTGGGCCGCGAGCGCCGCGACGCGTTCCGGCCGGGTGGCGGCGAGATCGTGCTCCTCCGCCGGATCGCGGGTCAGGTCATACAGCCGATGCCGTCCGTTCGAGGCCCAGTGCAGCTTCTCGCCGCCGGCCCGGTAGGCCACCAGGGCGCGGTCCCAGGATTCGATCCGGGTCTCCGGAAAGGTCTGCTGCATGATCTCCAGGAACTGGATCGGGCGCGCGAACTCGCTGATGATCGCGGGCGAAGATCTCGGGTCCGATCGAGGCAGGCCGGCCACTCCCGGGAGCGGCACGGCCTCGGGCGCGGCCTGGTCACCGCCCGGAGCGACGACGCGCGGCCGGATGCCGGCCAGGCCCAGGAGCGTCGGATAGAGGTCCTGGAGCATCACCGGCCCGGCGACGCGCTGCCCGGCCGCGATGGCCCGCGGATAGCGCAAGACCAGGGGGATGCGCAGCACCTCCTCGAACACGTTCAGCTTGTGGTCCAGAAAGCCGTGATCGCCGATCGCCTCGCCGTGATCCGAGGTGATCACGACCACCGTCTCGTCCAGGAGCCTGCGCGCCCTCAGGAACCCGGCCACCTCCCCCACCCGGCGGTCGACGTAGGCGATCTCCCCGTCGTAGAGATCCGACAGAATGGCGAGGTCCCCGGGCCTCAGACCATCCTGCCCGAGGACGTATCGAAGCTCCTGAGGGTGCCCGAACCGGCGCAGCCGCTCGACGTCCGCGGTGTCGGTCCCGGGAGCGAGGAAGCGGGATCTCTCGGGCTCGGGGGGGTTGTAGGGAAGGTGTGGTTCCAGGTAATTGATGAACATGAAGAACGGCTGGTCGCGGGTGGGGCTCGACTCCCGCCATTCGAGCCAGTGGCCGATCCTGGAGTTCAGCCGGGAAGCTCCGGCGTCCTCCTCGTCCCCGCTGGTGCCCTGCCAGGCCTCCTCGTAGCTGTCGAACCCCTGGCCGAACCCGTACTGCCTGCCGACCCAGGGGTTGCCCGCGTAGGCGGCCGTGCGGTAGCCCGCGTCGTGAAACGCCTCCGCCAGGGTGTACAGGCGGTCCTCGAGGATCATGTGCCCCGAGTCGGCCCCGTGGGACGAGGGATAGAGACCGGTGAACAGGCTGGCGTGCGCCGGAAGGGTCCAGGGAGCCGGGGTGTACGCCTGTTCATAGACGACCCCTTCCCGGGCCAGTTTCGCGATTTCGGGGCTGGTCTGGCGCGCGTAGCCGTCGACGGAGAGGCGGTCGGCGCGCGCGGTGTCGATCACGACCAGCAGGACGTTCGGTCGGGCCCCCGGGCCGCATCCCGAGAGGCCGGAGAGGAGCAGGATTACGGCCAGCTGCCCGACCCACCGGTATGCCGGGGCCGGACGAAGCCGGCTCATCGACCGCCGGAGCCGCCCTCGCCGGCGCTTCCCGCCGGTCCTGCCTTCTGCTCGAGCAGGGGCCGGCGCGCCTCAGGCCCCATGCCGTCGAACCTGAAATCCCTGGGCAGGGAGAAAGCGGACGTCGCGGCGGCGCCGGCGGCCCCGGCCGGTCTTAGCTCCATCCCGGGGACGTCGGCCAGCCGGGTCCTGGGATGGTATGGCATCGTCCGGCGGGAGTCATTGCTGGGCATGGTCATGTTCTTGGCCTCGAGCAGGGTGCCCTGCACCCGCTGCAGCTCGACCAGCGACTTGTTGTAGTCGACGATCGCCTGGTTCTCGCGACTCTCGGCGGTGCTGAGATCGGTCTGGAACGACAGGACCTGGAACGAGGTGCTCATGCCGTTCTCGAACTTCTTCTGCTCGGCGTCCAGCTTCTCGCGCTGCAGCCGGGAGTTCACCTGGGCCGCCTTGACGCGCTTCAGGTTCGTGGTGACCGTCCGCACCGCGTTGCGCACTTCGACGCGGGCGCCTTGCTCCGCCGTCTCCAGTCGATAGCGCGACTGCGTCACCTGGTACTCGGCGGCCGCAAAGTTGGCGTCCGCCAGCCGGTTCCCGAGCGGGACGTTCATCGACAGCAGGACCGACCAGTTGGTCTGCCGGCGGTCGTTGAGGTCGGTGATGGCGTCGTGATAGTTCGAGGACGCGAACCCCGGATTGCCGTACGTCCCGGTGAAATCGAGGCCCCAGCGCTTCTGGTTCCTGCGGAACTGCAGGTTCGCCTCCTGGCTGCTCAGATCGAGCCGCGCCTGCTCGAGGTCCGGGCGAGACTTGAGCGCGGTGGCGACGGCGGCGTTCATGTCGGGATCGACCTCGACCAGAGGCGGAGCGTCGCTCGGCTGGATCGGCTGCTCCCAGATCGGCGAGTCCTTCGGCACGTTGGTGATCCTGCGCAGGGCGTCCTCGGCGGTCCGGACCAGGTTCTCGCCGGTGATCACCGCTTCCTCGCGGTCGGCCACGCCGGCCTCGGCCTGGGTGATCTCGATCGGCGCCAGCGTGCCGACCCGCACCTTGATCCGGTTCTCCCCCAGGAAGTCCTGGGCCAGCTTCAGGGCCGCCTGCTGGGTCTTCAGATCCATGATGGCGAAGTTGAGGTCCCAGTACGCCTTCTCGGTCGCCGAGAGCGTGTCGAGGACTGTCTGCCTGAACTGCGCCTCGCTGATCCCCAGGTTGTTGTGCGCCACGATGATGAGCGCGCGGTTGGCCGCCTTGCCGAAATTCCGGAGCAGGGGCTGCATGAAGGTCAGAAGGTACTCCGCCCGGTAATTGGTCCGCAGGCCCAGGTCGGTCGTCGTGCCGAGCGCATCGATCAGCTTGCTCCGGGTGTCCTCGTGGCTGGGAGTCACGTCGATGCGATAGCGGCCGCCGGTGAGGAGCGGGTCCTCGAAGCTGATGTTGTAGATATGGTTCTTGTCGGTCGAGTCGAAGCGGCCCGCCGCGAAGGCCGAGAAGCCGCTGAACTGATCCTGCTTGTCGGTGGCGGAGCCGGAGAAGAACGGATCGAGGAACGCCTCCGAAACGATGACCTTCGACTCGCTCTGGAGCGGATCGTAGCTGCGCACCGCGATGTCCAGGTTGTTCTCCAGCGACATTCTCAGGGAGTCCTGCAGCGACAGGACGTAAGGCGGGCCGGCGGGCGCCTGCGGGCCGGGCGGGGCTTCCGCCGGCGGCGCCGCGGGCGGCGCCTGGGCCCTGGCGGCCGGCGTCCCCACTCCGGGCAGGAGCGTCAGGGTCATCAGAAGAGCCACTGTCGGGCGTGCCGCGCGTCGTGTCATCAGTTCACCTCGATCAGCCGTCGCTGCTCATGAAACGGGGGAAGGAACGGATCCTTCCCCCGGCACGAATGCCTGGTCCCGCCTGTGTGACGTCTATACGGTCCGTCCCGCCGGCAAGTTCCGCCGGACGGTGTCCCCTGGCGCGGCTCTCACCGGCCGGAGCCACCCCCCGCTTCCGGATACAGGTGGCAGGCCACCCAGTGACCCGGAGCCGCCTCGAGGAGCGGCGGGTCCTCCCGCGGGCAGGCCTCGAGGACGCTCGGGCAGCGCGGGTGGAACCTGCATCCGGGCGGGGGCTGGGCGGGCGACGGCGGATCGCCGCGCAGCACGGCCCGCTCCCTCGCCCTTGCCGGGTCGGGGATCGGTATCGCCTGCAGGAGCGCCTTAGTATACGGGTGAAGCGGGTTCCTGAAAATCTCCTCGCGCGTCCCGACCTCGGCGATCCGGCCCAGATACATGACCGCCACCCGGTCGGCGATGCGCTCGACCACCGCCAGGTCGTGGGCGATGAACAGGTAGGCGATGCCGAGCTCGTCCTGCAGATCGACGAGCAGGTTCATCACCTGGGCCTGGACCGAAACGTCCAGGGCCGACACCGGCTCGTCCGCGACGATCAGCCGGGGCTTGAGGGCCAGGGCGCGGGCGACCCCGATCCGCTGTCTCTGCCCTCCCGAGAACTCGTGGGGATACCGATTCCGCAGGGAGGGATCGAGACCGACCCGGCGCAGGAGCGCAGCGACCATGTCGTCGCGCTCCCGGCGTCCCGCGCCGATGCGGTGGATGTCGAGCGGCTCGCGCACGATGGTCCCGATCTTCATGCGCGGGTTGAGCGAGCCGTACGGGTCCTGGAAGATGACCTGGATCTGGCGCCGCATGCGGCGCATGGCGCGCGGCGCCAGCGCGAGGAGATCGACGCCGTCGAACACGATCGACCCCGACGTCGGCTCGAGCAGCCGCAGGATGCAGCGCCCGGTCGTGGTCTTGCCGCTCCCCGACTCCCCCACCAGGGCGAGCGTCTCCCCCGGGGCGATGCGGAGCGACACGCCGTCCACCGCCCGCACCCATCCCGAGACGCGCGACAGGACGCCCCGCCGGATCGGGAAATACTTCTTGAGATCGCCGACCTCCAGGAGGACGCTCACCGGCCGGTCCCGCCGACATCGTGGTGCTTGTAGCAGGCGACCGACCCGCCATCCTTGGGCAGGAGCCGGGGCGTGTGCTCGCGGCACTCCGTCATGACGTCGGGGCAGCGCGGGTGGAAGGCGCAGCCCGGCGGCAGTCGGGCCAGGTCGGGAACGCTCCCTTCGATCGAGGGCAGACGCCTCCTGCCCCTGCCGGCAGCGGTCTCCGGCTCGCCCAGGCGCGGCATCGACCGCAGAAGACCCGCCGTGTACGGGTGCAGCGGCGCCGCGAACAGCGGGCGGGCGCCGGCCTCCTCGACGATGCGGCCGGCGTACATGACCGCGACGCGGTCGGCCATCTCGGCGATCACCCCCAGGTTGTGGCTGATCAGCAGGAGCGACAGGCGCAGATCGTGCTTGAGCGCGCGCAGGAGGTCGAGGATCTCCGCCTGCAGCGTGACATCCAGAGCCGTGGTCGGCTCGTCGGCGACCAGGATCGAGGGGCGGCAGGCGAGCGCCATGGCGATCAGGACGCGCTGGCGCATGCCCCCCGACATCTGGTGCGGATACTCGCGCGCCCGCCGCGCCGCGTCCGGTATCCGCACCCGCTCCATGAGGCGTACCGCCTCGCGCAGCGCTTCCTTCTTCTTCATGATCCCGTGCACGATCAGGCCCTCGGCGATCTGGTAGCCGACGGTGAACACGGGATTCAGGGCCGTGGCAGGCTCCTGGAAGACGAGGGCGATGTCGCGGCCGCGGTGGCGGCGCATCCGCCGCTCGGGCAGCGTCATCAGGTCGCTCCCCTTGTAGACGACGCGGCCGGAGACGATCCGGCCCGGGTGGGGAACGAGGCGGAGAATCGACAGCGCCGTGACGCTCTTGCCGCAGCCCGACTCGCCGACCAGACCGAGCGTCTCGCCCTCGTCCAGGTGCAGCGAGACGCGATCGACGGCGCGCACCACGCCGCTCTCGGTCGGGAAATGCACCGACAGGTCGGCGATCTCGAGAAGGTGTGGCACCGCGCTCCCCCGCCGCTCCGGTCGTGGAACCGGCGGCTCAGACCCCGGAGACCGGCCGGTAGGACCCGAAGACGGCGCGCAGCCGGTCGGAGATCTCGCCCAGCGTGGCGCGCGCCTCGACCGCCTGCAGGATGCGCGGCAGCAGGTTCTCGCCGCCGCGCGCCGCTCTTTCGACGGAGTCGAGCGCCGTCGACAGCGCCGCGCGCTGGCGGCGCTCCTTGAAGGCCGCCAGGCGGGCCCGCTGCTCCTCCTCGAGACGGGGTTCGATCCTCTGGATCGGGATCGACGGCGCGGCGCCGGCGTCCTCCTGGAACCGGTTGACGCCGACGATGACGCGAGCGCAGGTGTCGACCTCCTTCTGGTAGCGGAACGCGGCGTCCTGGATCTCCTTCTGCTGGAACCCGGTCTCGATGGCCTTCACGGTGCCGCCGAGGGCGTCGATCCGGGCGAGGTACTCCCGCACGCGCTCCTCGATCCCGCTGGTGAGCGCCTCGAGGGCGTACGAGCCGCCCAGCGGATCGACGGTGTCGGCGACGCCGCTCTCGTACGCCAGGATCTGCTGCGTGCGCAGCGCCACGGTCGCCGATCCCTCCGTGGGCAGCGCCAGCGCCTCATCCATCGCGTTGGTGTGCAGGCTCTGCGTCCCCCCCAGGACGGCGGCCAGCGCCTGGACCGCGACGCGGGCGACGTTGTTGTGCGGCTGCTGCGCCGTGAGGGTCGAGCCGCCGGTCTGGGCGTGGAAGCGCATCTGCAGGGCGCGCTCGCTCCTGGCCTTGAAGCGCTCCTTCATCAGGCGGGCCCAGACGCGCCGCGCGGCGCGGAACTTGGCGATCTCCTCGAGGAAGCCGTTGTGGGCGTTGAAGAAGAACGACATCTGCCCGGCGATCTCCTCGATCGGCAGGCCGGCGTCACGCGCCGCCTCGAGATAGGCGACGCCGTTCGCGAAGGTGAAGGCGACCTCCTGCGCCGCCGTGGCGCCCGCCTCGCGGATGTGGTAGCCGCTGACGCTGATGGCGTTCCAGCGCGGCAGCGTGTCGCGGCACCAACCGAACACGTCCGTGGCGACGCGCAGCGAGGCGGCCGGCGGGTAGATGTAGGTGCCGCGCGCGATGTATTCCTTGAGCACGTCGTTCTGCACGGTCCCCGAGAGCTGCGCCGGCGGAAGGCCGCGCGAGCGGGCGACCGCCACGTACAGGGCCAGCAGGATCGCCGCCGTGGCGTTGATGGTCATCGAGGTCGAGACGCGCTCGAGCGGGATCTCGCTCAGGAGCGCCTGCATGTCGTCGATGGTGTCGATGGCGACGCCGACCCGGCCGACCTCCCCCTGCGCGGAGGGGTGATCGGAGTCGTACCCCATCTGGGTCGGGAGATCGAAGGCGACCGACAGCCCGGTCTGACCCTGGGCCAGGAGATACCGCAGCCGCCGGTTCGTCTCGCGCGCGTCGCCGAATCCGGCGTACTGCCGCATCGTCCAAAAGCGGCTGCGGTACATGGTCGGCTGCACGCCGCGCGTGAACGGGTAGGATCCCGGCAGGCCGAGATCCTCGGCGTAGGAGAGGGTCTCGACGTCGAGGGGGGTGTACAGCCGCTCGATCGGCATCCCGCCGGTCGTCTCGAACCGCGGCGCGCGCTCCGGCAGGCGCGACAGCACCTCGCGCAGGGGGCCTTCGGCCCAGTCCTCCAGCAGCTTCGCGAGGCTGCGCTCCTTGCGGTGGCTCACGCGAAGAAACTACCACAGATGGATAGACAAAAGGCGGGGCCCGGCGCCGGGTCCCGCCTTCGTCCCTCCACCCCACGCGCGGCGCCCCCTTCGCCGTGCGCGCCGGGGCAGACGGCAAGCGGTCCTACGGGCAGGTGCTGGGTGCCACGACGATCGTCCCGTCGCTCTTCCGTCCCAGCGCGTCGCGCGCTCCGGACGCGATGGCGCTGTGACCGACGAGGTAGTAATAGATCTGGCCCACGGCCGGCGCCACCGTATCCAGCACCGACACGGTGGTCCCGATCGTCTGCTGCGGGAGTTCCGACCGGAAGCAGGTCAGACTCGCGAGGGACGGATCGCCTGCGTTCATGGTGAACAGACCGCGGAATACGTCGTAGCCGACCGCGGAGGTCGGCTGCGGCCGCGCCGACCAGGCGACCGACACGGTCGGGCTGCTCACCACCGACAGGTTGATGGTGATGTCCGCCCCGTCGCCCGAGTAAACCATGGCGGCCGACGTGGCGCCGGTGGTGCCGGTGCACGCGAAGCTGGCGCTGCAGCGGACTAAAAGCTGATAGGTCGCGTCGACCAGCGGCGCGTCGATGAAGAAGTTGTTGGTCGTCCAGTCCTCGACCACCTTGCCGTCCCTCACGAAGCGGAACTGCGCCACCCCGCCGACGCAGCCGCCGGGGAGCGACGACCCCGACGCGTCCAGGGTCAGCTTCTCGCCCCGCTCGATGACGTTGTCGCCGTTGGAGTCCCGGATCGCGAGCACCGCGGTGGTCCCGTGATCGCCCAGGGCCGGGTTGCAGGTGGCCGGGCAGACGCCGGGCAGCGGCGTCTTGGTGTCCGGCGTCGGCGTCAATTGGTTCACGATCTCGCCCGTGAGGCGGACGTCGTCGATCCACCAGCCGTCGTCGTTCTGGCTCCTGGTCCAGGTGGCCCCGCCGTACTCCTCGTAGCTCTGCGCGGTCGCGTTGAACGCCCAGGACTCCGCGATCCAGCGGATCCGCACTCTCTGGCCGAGGTACGGGTGCAGGTCGAACTTGGTCTGCACCCAGTTGCCGTTGCCGACGCTGCTCTGGTCGCCGGGGCCGGGGCACTCCTTGGTGGTCGATCGATCCCACTTCCAGCCGCAGTTCGACCAGATGCCGAGCGGCCAGCACATGGTCTCGTGCACGCCGCGCGGGGCGTACGGCGCCGTGCCGGCGTCGGTCGGGGTCCACTGGCAGTAGGTCGGTGAAATCTGGAAATCGCTCCAGACCTGCGGGATGTGATCGTAGACGTTCTGGAACGGCACCAGCTTGTCCCAGACGCCCCAGTTGTCGGTCGCAGGGTTCGGGTCCTGGTCGACCTGGATCTGCACGTCGCCGTAGTCGAAGGCGTTCCCCGGCTTGGCGTTCAGCCCCGGCTCGTCGTTGCTCATCATCTGGGCGATCTGGTAGAAGCTCAGCTCCAGGTCGCCGGTGTCCGGGAACAGGGCGAGGTTGATCGGCCGGGTCATGAAGGCCGCGATCTGCCGGAAACGCGTCGTGTCCTTCAGCGGGTCCGCCAGGTCGAAGTGATAGCCCCAGTGCAGCGAGTTGCTGCCGCTGTGGGCGAGGTTGTCGGCGACCGGCGTCATGTGGGGCCCGGAGTTCGGGCAGCAGATGTTCCCCGGACCGCAGTTGCTGGTCGGAGATCCCGCCGGACAGTGGATGTGCCAGTCCATGTCGTTGTCGGGGTCGATGATGCAGCCCGGATCGGCGGGCGGCACGTTGAACCCACCGCAGGCCACGGCGGCCAGGCCGCCGATGCCCCCCGCCGTGGTGCGCACGGTGACGCCGATGGTGTCGTTGTCGACGTTCGGCGTGCCGTGCGGCTGGTCGGCGAGCCCGATGGAGAAGTTGCCGTTCAGGTCCGTATCGAAGTTCTCGATCAGGGTGCCGTCATCGGCGTTCCCCGGAACCCCGTCCGGACCGGCGGTCTTCACCTGCACGGCTCCGGGGGGAATGTCGAGGTCCGCCAGAAGGTGGAGCGGCACGTTGCTCGACGTCCCCAGCGACTCGGACGAGGTCAGGGTCAATGCCATGTCGAGAGTCGCCGGGTTGGAGCCCGAGATGCTCTGGGTGGTCGACTTGACGACGATTTCGAAATAATCCCCGGTGTCGTCGGCGTTGCCGGCGATCTTGTCCGGTCCCGGAGTCCCGAGCACCAGCGTCGTCCCGGCGGGGAACGAGGCGCGGAAGATCGACGGCTTGGTGATGCAGGCGATGTCGGGGTCGCTGCTGTTCAGGTTCAGATAGACGTTGGTCAGGTCGAACGAAGAAGCGTTCTGGACGGTGAGGTAGATGCGCGCCGTCTCGCCGCTGTCCGGGAAGATGTCGTGATCGCCGTTCGTGTCGCCCACCTGCACGCTCTTGATGATCAGCTTCGCCAGGGGCAGCGTGCGGCAGGCAACGGTCAGGTTGTAGCTGAGGATGTCGTCCGGCACCCCGTTGTTGTCGTCGTCCCACGAGCCGACCGGGTCGCAGGCGTCCCCGAGGCCGTCCGAATCGGTGTCCGCCTGGCGGTTCGTGCCCTGCAGCACCGCCGGGTTGTAGATCGCAGGGCAGTTGTCGAGGGCGTCTGGGACGCCGTCGACGTCGGCGTCGTCGTTCACCGTCGAGCAGTTGCCGGTGTTGGTGACGCCCGTCTTCATGCACACTTCCTGGGTGAGCGGCAGGTTGCAGTGATTCCCGTTGCCCGTGCAGTCCTGGTCCCGCGTGCAGACCACCGCGGGCGTCAGAGTGCACTGACTGCTGATCGGGCAGCCGCTGTCGCTCGTGCAGACGACGTCCGACGACCGATTGCAGGAGCCGGTGGCGAGGGTGGCCGTCGTGGCGCCCTGGCAGTCGCCGTCGCAGGCGTCCCCCAGCTTGTCGTGGTCGGCGTTGGCCTGGGTCGGGTTGTAGGTGCGCACGCAGTTGTCGTTCTTGTCCTGGATGCCGTCGCCGTCCCGGTCGCTCGTCTGGGCGCACGCGATTCCCTGCGAGTTCTGCCCGCTCACGGGGATCTGCAGCGGATCGTAGACGTCGGGACAGTCGTCGAGCTGGTTGGCGACCCCGTCGAAGTCGACGTCGTCGAGATCGCAGACGTCACCGACCCCATCGGCGTCGCTGTCGAGCTGGGACGGGTTGGCCACGCCCGGACAGTTGTCGCAGTAATCGCCGACGCCGTCGTTGTCCTGATCCGGCTGCGTCGGATCGTAGACCAGCGGGCACTTGTCGGTGCCGAGCGGCGGCCCCGGAATGCCGTCGCCGTCCAGGTTGTCGAAGCCGCGCTCGCCGGCCTGCCCGTCGGCGTCGGCGTCGCACAGCGGGTCGATGTAGTAGACGGTCAGATTCTGGTCCGCGGACGGCGTCACGAACAGCGTGCCGGGGTTGTTGAACTGGCCGGTCACCGTGATCGTGCCCCGGAACAGGCCCGGGGAGATCTCGGGGAGCGGAAAGCTCTTGATCGGCGTGTTGACCCGGTTCTTCCCGGTGGTGATCTGCACGGAATCGCTGTCGGTCGCCGCCTGCACGGTCACGGTGCCGGCGCCGGCCTTCTTCGGGTCGTTGACCGTCACCTCGATCGCCTCGTCGCACTGATACAGCGCCGTGCGGTCGACGACCAGCGTGGCGCACTGCTGGCCCGCGGCCTGTCCCTGCTGGCCGAAGCGCTGGCAGGCCGGCGTGTGCGGCGGCACGAACTGGCTCTCGTCCACCGGGTGGACCTCGTCCCATTCCAGGACCGGGTCGTCGATCGCCAGACCGTAATCGGTCTTGCCCGAAGCGCTCTCGATCACGAAGAAGCCGATCTCGAACTGCCAGCGGGTGCCGGTGGGGCCCGAGGCGAAGAAGCCGCCCGGCTCGAACGGACCGGGGCCGGTCTCGGGGAACACATACCCCTCGACGTAGTTGATCAGGGAGAAGTCGTAGTTGCGCGTCGGGCCGGCGACGCGCCGGTCGACCGCATGGCCGTCGCTCGCCAGGGGCAGCGGGTCGCTGACGCGCGGGTACGGCAGGAAGTCGGGCGGGGCGGTCGGAATCGGGCTGGTGCTGTTCACGTTGGTGTTGGTGGTGAAGCCGGAGAAGCCGGTCTCGTCCCCGGTCACGGTGTGGCTGCCCGCGATGGAGCCGTCCATTTCGGCCAGCGGGCCGAAGGTGCGCTGCTTCACGACGTCCGACCCGGCCGGATCGATGCCGAACTGGTAGGTGTCGAAGTGCCAGGTGTTGTAGTAGACGCCGCCGAAGCGCGGGTAGAAGACCGACTGGCAGAGGAGACAGTTGCGGTCGTCGCTCTCGAGATTGGTGTCGAGATTCACGAAGCCGCCGGCGTAATGATCCGGGGTCTGGATGTTGACGTTCATCGCCAGCCGCTGGAACTCGACGGTGTACGGGAAGCCGCGCGCGTCGGGAAGCTGGTTGACCTGCGCGATGATCGGCGACTCCAGGATGTCCAGGATCCTCTCGGCCTGCACCGGCGTTCCGCCGTCCCCCGGCATGGCGTAGTTGTCGCATGCGGTGGCGGCGGCGTTCGGAGTGGTGGGGTCCTGGTCCCCCGTGTGCCAGATGCCGGCGCCCAGGTTCTGGAACAGGGGATTCGAATTGTTGTCGGGGATCGCCGACTGGAAGCCGCAGATCCCGGTCCGCTGCCATTCCCAGATCGAGCCGCCCGGAAGCATCCCCTCGATGCTCAGCGGGTGCCGGAAGGTGTTGAAGCCGCCGGCGTTGTGATCGAAGTTGAACGGGACATCGTCGCGCGACAGGTCCGGCCCGCCGGGCGAAAACAGGATGCCGGTGTCGAGGACGCCGTTCGGGATGATGTCGAACTCGTTGTGGTCCAGGCTGCCGTCGCCGTCGAGGTCCTCTCCCAGGGTGTTGCGCACCGGACCGGTGGGGCTGCCGTCGTGCGTGAACAGCGACGAGAAGGTGATGTCCTCGTCGGGCGACTGGATGCCGGTGAACGGATTCACGACGTCGGGCGCCTCGATCTGCAGGCTGCGGTTGAGGTCGCGCACCTCCCGTCCGCCGGTCGGAAAATCGGTCGAGTAGTGCAGCGAGGCTTTGTCGGAGTTGAGCGCGTGGGTGAACGAGAACGTCTGCCGGCCGATCACCTTCGACCGGTTGCTGGAGTCGAGGTTGAGGCTCAACGTCACCACCCGGCTGGCGATCGGCAGGGAGTTCAGGATCGTCCCGTCGACCTTCAGGGAGAAGCCGATCGCCGTCTGCTGCCCGCCGGGGAGGCGGCCGATCCCTTTCGGTGAGTCCAGGACCTTGACCGCCGCCGCTCCGGGGCCCGAGGGCGTCAGCGTGGCCACGACCTCCGAGTAGTCGTCGCCGCGGTTGGTGTTGACGAGGGCGATGGTGTAGGCGAGGGTCTCGTCGGCGTCGAGATACTGGTCGCGATCGCACCCGCCGGTCACCAGCACCGGCCCGTCGGCCTGGTCGCGGATCTGCAGGACGCCGGAGAACAGGGACGGCTCGCAGCGCACGGTGGCGCGCGCCTGGCCCGCGACCGGCGTGCCGGCGTAATCGACGACGATGAACCGGCCGGTGTCGGCTTCCAGGAGGCCGTTGTTGGACACGGCGTTCGGCGAAGCCAGCCGCACCGGCACCTTCACCGACCTGAATCCATGGCTCCCGAGCGGGGCCTCGGTGAAGGAGAAGCCGCGCTCGGTGTCCAGGATCGTTCCCGCCGCGTCCTGCACCGTCAGGGTGATGTTCGCGCCGATGGTCGCCGTCGTGCCGTTCGGGTCGAAGACCTGCACCACCACGTCGTCGGCGCAGCCGTAGGTCCCCTTGTCGAGATCGACCTGGTTGGTGGGGAAGGTGTGCGTCTGACCGCCCCAGGTCTGCGAGCCGATGCCGAGAACCGGCCCCGCGATCACCAGGGAGTACGGCTGGCCGGCCGCGTCGAGCAGGCCGTTGCCGTTGCCGGTGCAGGTGCCGGTGCCCGCCCCCGTGCAGCAGGGGCCCGGGTCGCCCGCGCCCGCGCACTGGGCGTTCGTCGTGTCCTCGCCGGGATCCAGCCGGAAGTTGTGGTTGGCGTCCTCGTTCGGTCCGTTGATAGCGGTGATCAGGCCCGGGGTCGTTCCACCGGTTCCGCGCTTCACCTTCACGCGCCAGGTCCCGACCGGGATCTGCGAATCGGCGGGCTGGCCGCTCGAGTCGGTGCGCACGGCCGAGAGATGGATCGCCTCGGAGGGGTTGCGCGTGTCGCCCACGTCGGGATCGACGGCGCTGCGGCCGAGGGACCACTGGCCGAAGCGCGCGTTGCCGCCCATCTGGTAGACGTTGCCGTCGTAGATGATGTTGTCGTTGGCGCTGTTGGCGCCGCAGGTGCTCCCCGTCGGGGAGACGTCGCCCGGAAACAGGCAGTTGTCCCGTCCGGGCGACTCCAGCTCGAGATCGAGATCGTTCACCAGGACGCCGTCGGCGCTCGTGTCGGGCGGGTCGGGCCAGGCCAGCGCCACGCGCAGCGTGCCGATCGAGACGACGCGCCCGCCACCGGTGAGGGTCGTGGTGTTGGGGGAGTTCACGGTGAACGTGTGCGTCACCGGAGTGTTGGGCGCGTTGTTGTTGATCGGCGGCTCGCCGGTGGCGATGTCGTCGAAGATGATGAGACCGGCCGCGGGATACTCCGGCGTGTCGGGAAGCCCGATCGCGAGCGAAGGCGGCCAGTTCGGGATCGGCAGGACGTTGGTGAGCTGGATGCGGCCGTATCCCTGCTCGTTGTTGCCGATGACGCCGACGGGAAAGCCGCCGATGCTCCCGATATTGATCGAGCGCGATTGTCCGACCAGGCGGTCGTTGCCGTTCGGGTAATCGTTGACCGGGATGCCCTCCAGGAAATTGGCGCTGGCGATGAGCGCCGCCTTCACGAGCGAGCCGGAGACGCCCGGCTGGGGCATCCGGTCGTTGGTGACGCGGCTGCCCGAGGGGTAGAACCCCTGAGCGAAATAGTCGCGCACGATGGCGCCCGCGCCGGTGGCGTAGGCGGACGCATAGGACGTTCCGAGGTTGTCCTCGTCGAGCTGCGCCTCGACCGGCTGGAGGTTGTCGTTGTCGCGGCTGCGGAACACCGCCACCCCGTTCGTGCCGGGGGCGCCGAACAGTCCGCTGAAGTCCTCGCCGGCCGACATGAGGATCGGAGCGGTCCGCTTCGAGACGGCCGTGGCGGGGCCGCGGGACGACCAGGGGGAGGAGTTCTCCTCCATGTTGGTCGTTCCCGCGTAGGTCTGCATGTCGTAGCGGTGGCTGCCGACCGAGACGATGTCCTTGGCGGTCGCCGGCGGCGGGATCTCGAGGTCGATCGGGCGGTTCGGATCGTTGTCCAGACTCGAGCCGTCGAAGAGATCGGGGTAGATGCGGTGCGCCGTGTTGGACGGCGCCGAGCCCTGGTTCCCGACCGGGACGAAGACCATGTAGTCGCGGTTGTTGACCAGGAAGGAATCGATCTGCTGCGCCTCGATCGAATAGTCGCCGTTCTGGGGATTGAACAGGACGCTGTCGAAGTTCGGGACGCCGAACGGCAGCACCTGCAGGTGCACGTTGTTGCCGCCGTCGCGGGCGTTCTCCAGACGCGTCTCGATGTTCCCCGGCGTGACGTTGCCGCCCAGCTCGATCAGCTCGTTGAACAGGCACCTCGACGGAGCGGCTGCGTCCTGCATCAGGATGCGGGCGCCGCGCGCCACGCCGTCCATGTTGATCCCGGTGATCAACGGCCGGCCCACCAGAATCTGCTTGGTGGCGAACGCCCCGACCCCGGACGGCCAGCCGGCGATGGCGCCCGCCACCACGTTGCCGTGCGTGCCGCTCCCGTACAGCATCCCGTCGCAGGTGTCGCCGTTGTCGGCCACCGTCTGGATCGCCTGCACCTTGCGGTGGTGCGACCCGATCGGGTGAGCCAGATCGAACACCTGCGTGGCGGTCTGCGAGAACTGCACCGAGTCGGTGCTCAGACCGTTGTCGGTGACCGCCACGATCTGCGGCGGGACCGTGTCGCCGCCGGTAGTTAAATTGTCCCTCTGACCGTCGCCGTTGGTGTCGATGCCGCCGCCGTCCAGCCCGATGTCGTGGTACGGCTTGGCGCCCAGGGTGTCCTCGACGCTTCCGGTCTGGACCAGGCTGGCCGCCTCGGAGTTCTCCAGCATCAGCTCCTGGACTTCCTTGACTCCCGCGACCTCGTCGACCGCCGCGATCGCCGCCACGTTCGTGGCCGGCGTCTCGACCCGCAGCACCGTCCCGTTGTCCGAGTAATCGCTCACGGCGCGCGCGCCCGCGATCTCCTCGACGCCCCGGCGCATCGCCGCCCGCTCCGCCGGAGCGGCGCCGGGCCACGACGCGACCATCAGCTCGAGGGTGGTGCTCTTGGCGCGGCTCTTCTGGATCATCGGAGCGCGCCCCAGGGTGCGGTCGATCTTGAACCCCTGGTGGAACGGCATCGTCGCCTCGACGAACGGCTCGCCCGCCAGGCGCTCCAGCGCCGCCGCGCCGTGCACGCGCATGACGAAGGTGCGCTCGGCCATCACCCCGACGATGCGGCCGGATTGCTGCAGCTCGGTCTGGATGGCGTCGATTCCGAGATCAGCGATCGCGGTCTCGGAGATCTGCACGAGATTCGCGCCGGCGGCCAGTCCTCCGTGGCCGGGGCGCGTGCGCGTGGCGGCTCGTTTCAGCCCGGGCGGCAGGGCGTCGAGAGCGTGCGGGTTCTTCAAATCAACATAACCGAGCGGCGTCAGCACCAGGCCGTGCGGATTCCGCGGAATGTCGATCTTCTTGAAGGCCTCCCCGAACGGCGACAGGCCGGGCACGCGCTCCTGCGGATACGGCAGGCGGGTGCGCTGCCAGAAAAAGTAGGAGCTGCTGGGGCCGAGGCGGTCGAGCTCCTCCCCCTTCTGCCTGCCACCCGCTTTGACGGACGAGGTCGTGGAATCGCGGCCGGCGACATTGAGGCCGAGCCCGAAAATGAAAACGGCCGCCAGAACGAAGGCGGCGTAGGCGGCGATCGATACCGATCCCAGGCGGCGAAGCCTGCGCATCAGACCCTCCAGAAAACAGGACCCCGGGCGGCCCGCACCGGGCGCGAGGGGCTGAGTTCGGGCGCTACACGTCGGTCGCTCAGTACTGCACCTTTTCAGGTTCAGATACGTTCAACCCCCTGACTTGTCAACGGGTTTCTCGGTGGTCATCAAATGTCATCGGAACCCGCCTCAAGGGTCGCATGCCATCAAATGCTTGTTGCGGCGGGCATCCCATTCCCCCGCCCTAATAATGTCGCTGGCACGCCTCAATTGCGCCTCCGATGCCGTTTCCAGTAACATGAGCGCGTCATGTTCCAGACGATCGAGTGGACCGATGACGGGATTGCCATGCTCGACCAGCGCCGCCTCCCGGAGGAGGAGACCTATCTGACCCTGACGACGGCGGAGGAGGTGGCGGCCGCGATCCGCGACATGGCGATCCGCGGCGCGCCCGCGATCGGCGTCGCCGCCGCCATGGGGATCGCGATCGCCTTCGCCCGGGCCGGAGAGATCCCCGACGGCGAGCGGACCGACCGCTTCGAGCGTGCCGCCCGTCTCCTGGCGGCCACCCGGCCCACCGCGGTCAATCTGTTCTGGGCGATCGACAGGATGCGACGCTGCTTCCAGGGCCACCGGCACGACCCGGCCGCGCGGCTGGCCGATGCCCTGAAACAGGAGGCGATCGCGATCCGACGGGAGGACATCGAGGCGAACCAGGCGATGGGGCGGCACGGATCGGCCCTGCTCCCGGAGAGCTGCCGGGTCCTGACCCACTGCAACGCCGGGGCCCTTGCGACGTCCGGATATGGCACGGCCCTGGGCGTGGTGCGGGCGGCGATCGAAGCGGGCAAGAAGGTCGCGGTGTACGCCGACGAGACCCGTCCGTTCCTGCAGGGGGCGCGCCTCACCGCCTGGGAGCTGCACAAGGACGGGATCCCCGTGACCGTGCTCACCGATGGCATGGCGGGTCACCTGTTCCAGAAGAAGGCGATCGACCTGTGCCTGGTCGGGGCCGATCGGATCGCCCGGAACGGCGACACGGCGAACAAGATCGGCACCTACCAGGTGGCGGTACTGGCGCGCGCGCACGACGTGCCGTTCTATGTCGCCGCCCCGACGTCGACCATCGATCTCGAGGCCGCGGGAGGCGCCGAGATCCCGATCGAAGAGCGCGGTCCTTCCGAGGTGGTCTGCATCGCGGGGAGACGCGTCGTGCCCGAGGGCGTGCCGGTGATCCATCCGGCCTTCGACGTCACGCCGCATCACCTGATCGCCGCGATCATCACCGAGCGCGGCGTGGCCCGGCCACCGTTCGATCGCAGCCTGCCCGGCCTGTGCGACCGGACGGTCGGGCACGCCGCCCGGCCGGCCTGAGGATTCCCGGGCCGTCACCATCCTCAGAAGGGACGTTCCGTGGACCATCCGTTGATTCTCGGCATCGAGACGTCCTGCGACGAGACGGCGGCCGCCGTCCTGCGGGGCCGGACGATCCTGTCGAACGTGATCGCGTCCCAGGCGGAGATCCACAGCCGGTACGGTGGAGTGGTCCCCGAGCTGGCGTCGCGTCACCACCTCGAGAGGATCGACACCCTGATCGACCTGGCGCTCGAGCAGGCGCGGGTGGCCCTCGCCGACCTCGACGCCGTCGCGGTCACCCAGGGTCCCGGTCTGGTCGGGTCGCTGCTCGTGGGCGTGCAGGCCGCCAAGGCGATCGCCTACGTCCGGCGCATTCCGCTCCTCGCCGTGAACCATCTCGAGGGGCACTTGCGCCCGGTCTTTCTCGAGCCCCCCGGCGTGCGCTTCCCGGCGGTTCGCCTGTTCGCCTCCGGAGGCCACACGTCGCTCTATCTGTCGCCCGACGAGGACCGCGTCGTGCGTCTGGCCCGCACCCGCGACGACGCGAGCGGCGAGGCGTTCGACAAGGTCGCCAAGCTCGTCGGTCTCGGCTATCCCGGCGGGCCGGTGGTGGATCGCCTGGCCAGGACGGGCAACAGCCGGGCGGTGCCGTTCTCTTCTCCCCGGATGAGCGACGGCAGCCTCGACCTCTCCTTCAGCGGATTCAAGACGGCGGTCCTGCGGCACGCCAGGTCGCGCGGTCTGGACCGGCCCTACCCGGCCGGTGAGCCGGACCAGGAGACGCGCGACCTGCTGGCGTCGTTCCAGTCCGCCGTGGTCGAGTTCATGGTCAAGCGGGTGATGACCGTCGCGCGGCGCGATTCCGCCCGCTCGATCTGCCTGTCGGGCGGCGTGGCGTGCAACTCTCTGCTGCGCGCCCGACTCGCCGAGGAGGCGGCGAAGGAGGGCCTGGAGGGCTACGCGGTCAGTCCCTCGCTCGCCTGCGACAACGCCGCGATGATCGCCGAGGTCGGCCGCCGCAAGCTCCTGCGCGGCGAGACCGCCGACTGGACCCTCAACGCCGAACCCGGGCTGGAGCTTTGACGACTTCCGCATGGACGCCCGGCTCATCCGCAACTTCTGCATCATCGCTCACATCGATCACGGCAAGACGACCCTGTCCGATCGGATCCTGGAGCTGACCGGGGCGCTGTCGCAGCGCGAGATGTCGGAGCAGGTCCTGGACGGGATGGACCTGGAGCGCGAGCGCGGCATCACCATCAAGGCGCACGCCGTGGCGCTCGACTACAAGGCGTCCGACGGCGAGACCTACCGCCTGAACCTGATCGACACGCCGGGTCACGTCGACTTCGCCTACGAGGTGTCGCGCTCCCTGTCGGCGTGCGAAGGGGCGGTGCTGGTGGTGGACGCCTCGCAAGGGGTCGAGGCGCAGACCCTCGCCAACTCCTACATGGCCGTCGACCATCACCTGACCGTCCTGCCGGTGATCAACAAGATCGACCTGCCCTCGGCGGAGCCGGCGCGCGCGCGGGAGCAGATCGAGAACATCATCGGGATCTCGGCGCAGGGCGCCATCCTCTGCTCGGCCAAGGAGGGCACCGGCGTGCGGGAGATCCTCGAGACGATCGTCCGGGAAGTCCCGCCGCCGCAGGGCGTCGTGCAGGGGCCGGCGAAGGCCCTCGTCTTCGACTCCTGGTTCGACCCCTACCGCGGCGTCGTCATCCTGGCGCGGGTCATCGACGGGACGCTGCGGCGCAAGATGCGCATCCGGCTGATGGCGACCGGGCGCGACTACGACCTCGAGGAGCTGGGTCTTCTGACCCCCAAGATGGTCGCGATCGACGCGCTGTCGGTCGGCGAGGTCGGCGTCCTGGTCGCCAACATCCGCAACTCGTCCGAGGTGAAGATCGGCGACACGGTCACCGACGCCCGCAACCCCGCGGCCACGCCGTTCCCCGGGTTCCTGGAGATGCGCCCGATGGTGTTCGCCGGCCTGTTCCCGATCGGCGAGTCGAGCTACGACAACCTGCGCGACGCCCTCGACAAGCTGCGGCTGAACGACTCGTCCTTCACGGTCGAGCCGGAGACCTCCGAGGCGCTGGGGTTCGGCTACCGCTGCGGCTTCCTCGGTCTGTTGCACATGGAGATCGTGCAGCAGCGGCTGGAGCGGCATTTCGGGCTCGATCTCATCACGACCGCCCCCTCGGTGCGCTACCGGGTCACCACGACCGACGGCGCGGTGCTGGAGATCAGCAACCCGGCGAAGCTGCCGCCGCCGCAGAAGATCGAGCGCTGGGACGAGCCGGTGATCACCGCCCTCATCCTGACGCCTCCCGAGCACGTGGGCGGCATCCTGGCCCTGTGCCAGGACAAGCGCGGCGTCCAGAAGGAGCTGAAATACGTCACCACCAGCCGCGTGCTGATCACCTACGATCTGCCGTTCAACGAGGTGGTGCTGGACTTCTACGACCGCCTGAAGACCCTGTCGCGCGGCTACGCGTCCCTCGACTACCACCACAGCGGCTGGTGGGTGTCGGACCTGGTGCGGCTCGACATCCTGGTCAACGGCGAGCCGATCGACGCCCTGTCGCTCATCGTGCATCGCGAGCGCGCCGCCCTCAAGGGTCGCGCCCTGGCGCAGAAGCTGCGCGAGGTCATCCCGCGCCAGCTGTTCGAGGTGGCGATCCAGGCGGCGATCGGCAGCAAGATCGTCGCCCGGGAGAACGTGGCCGCCATGCGCAAGAACGTTCTCGCCAAGTGCTACGGCGGCGACATCACGCGCAAGCGCAAGCTCCTGGAGAAGCAGAAGGAAGGCAAGAAGCGCATGAAGAAGGTCGGCCGCGTGGACATCCCGCAGGAGGCGTTCCTGGCGCTCCTGAAGGTCGATTGAGGCGTTTGCCTGTGGCAAGCGCGCCCCGATCGCCGCATAATCTGCACTCGGAACGAGGCGGCGAATGACGGCGTCCCTGAAACCCCGGCGGTTCGTGTTCGAGTACACCCAGGCGGGGCTCGTCGCCATCATCTTCGCCCTGTTCGTCCGGACGTTCCTGTTCCAGCCGTTCACCATCCCGAGCGGCTCGATGACCAAGACGCTCCTGATCGGGGACTACATTCTGGTCAACAAGTTCGCCCTGCCGGCGCCGTCCTTCCCGCTGGAGGGCGTCTTCCTTCCCATCGCGCCCGTGCGGCGGGGCGACGTGATCGTGTTCCGCTATCCGCACGACGAGCTGCAGGACTACGTCAAGCGCGCCATCGGACTTCCGGGCGAGACGATCAAGATCATCAAGGGGATCGTGTACATTCAGATGCCTGGACAGGAAGGGTACGTGGCGATCATCGAGCCGTACGTCCAGCACTGCTGCCCCGGCCCCGACACCGTCCCGCTCGATAATTTCGGGCCGCTGACGATTCCGCCGGGGCACTACTTCGTGATGGGCGACAATCGGGACGACAGCAAGGACAGTCGCGAGTGGGGCCTGGTGCCGCGGGACCACATCATCGGGCGGGGTCTGCTGATCTACTGGTCCTTCGAGGGCGGCCGCCAGGAGGGCGCGCTGGCCGCCAGCCGCCAGCCCGAGTCCGAGATGCGCCGGATCCTCTCCAGCGCCGCGGCGATTTTCACCGGCACCCGCTGGGACCGCACCTTCCAGATCATCCGCTGACCGGCGCGGCTCGAAACCGCACACTGCCAGGGGACCGGACCGTCCTCGAACCGGCGCGGTTACGATTCCGTGATCCCCTCGCTTGACGGGCCGGGGCGCGGTTCCTATATTCGAACCGGGTTGGCACCGTGGTCGAGGAAGGGGGGCGCTTTCCCGTGCGGCTGCGCGACGAAACAGGCGAGGGACGGCTCGGGACGCTCATGGGCGTCCTGGTCCTGTGTCTGTTCATCTATCTCGGCGTCAAGGTCGTCCCGGTGATGATCAACGTGTACGAGTTCCGCGACTCCATCGAGGAGCAGGCCCGCTTCGCCGCCATGCCGCGTCACGATGACGACGTCGTCCGGAACAACATCCTCCACAAGGCCCGCGAGCTGGACCTGCCGGTCGGCGCCAAGGACGTTCAGGTCAGCCGGACTACGGGCCGGATCGACATCAAGGTCAAATACACCGTCCCGATCGAGACGCCGGTCTACACCTATCGCTGGAATCTCGACGAGTCCCTGAGCGCGCCGCTCTTCTAGGACGCTCGCGCTCATTCCGCTGCGACAGACCCCGGAATTTCACCGACGCGAGACGCGACCCGCTGTGCGCGCCGGGCACGGGTCCGCGACGCTGCGCGTCGCTCCCCTCGGCTCGCCTCGCGCCCGCCCACCACGCTGAAAAGCGCGTGGTGGGGCCCGGGGCGCACGGTCTCGCACGGCCCGGCGCGCGCAGCGGGTCGCGTCTCGCTCGAGATGGTTCCATCGCCGCCACATACCATGTCTCGGTTCCGACTCCACGAATCATCAAGGATGAAGAGGATTCGATACTCGTTCCACGAATGCACTGGCAGTCGTCGTTGGCTGGGACGACCACGGGCGAGGCGCGGCGCGCTGCTTTCGCCGGGCCTTCCGAGACCGCGCGCCCAGGGCCCCGACGCGCGCTCTCCAGCGCGTTGGGTGGGCGCGCGGCGAGGAGAGGGGAGGCCTCGCGAAGCGAGGCCGGACCCGTGCCCGGCGAAAGCAGCGCGGCGCGCCTCGCTCCGGCCTCCCGGCGCCGCGATTGACTGATCGGGGATGGCCGTCTAGCATGCGGCCGGGGAAGCAACGAAGAGATGAGGGATTCGCGACGGCGATTCGCGGTGCTCGCTCTCGTGACGCTCCTCTCGCTGGCCGCGGGCTTCGGTCTGGGGCGACGGCGCGCGCCCTCCCCGGAACCCGAACCGGCGCAAGGCGTGGCGCGACTGGCCATCGATCTGCCCGCCGACGCCCCGCTCGCCGCGGACATCGGTCTGCCGGCGCTGGCGATCTCCCCGCGCGGGGAGCGTCTGGTCTACGTCGCACGCCGTGAGACGCGCACGCAGCTCTATGTCCGCGATCTCGACCAGTTCGAGGCGTCGCCGCTTCCGCGGACCGAGGGCGCCAGCGCGCCGTTCTTCTCCCCCAGGGGGGATTGGCTGGCCTTCTTCGCCGGCGGCCGGCTCGAGAAGATGCAGGTGCAGGGCGGCGAGCCGATCGTGCTGTGCGAGGCGGCCGCTTCCGGCGGAGGGACCTGGGGACCCGACGACACGATCTACTTCATCGGCTCGAAAGGCGCGGGGCTTTCCCGGATTCCGGCCGCCGGGGGCCGGCCGCAGGTGGTCACCCCTCCTGCCGTGCTTCCGGCAGGTACGGCGATGCTCTGGCCGGACATCCTCCCCGGCGGCCGGTCGTTGCTGTTCACGCTTCTCCCGGGGGCGCGACAGGACGCGCCGAAGATCGGCGCCCAGCGGCTCGCGACCGCCGAGTCGGCGGCCCTGATCGAGGGGACCTTTTTCGCGCGTTACGCCGCCAACGGTCATCTGCTGGGAGCGCGCGGCGGGAGCCTGATCGCGGCGCCCTTCGATCCGGTCGGCCTCCGCGTGACCGGCAAGCCGGTGCAGGTCCTCGACGGAATCCTGGCGGACTCGACGACCGGGGCGGCGCAGTACGCGCTCTCGGCCAGCGGGACGCTGGTCTATGCCCCGGGCGAGCCCGGGGGCGGCGCGAGAACGCTCCTGTGGGTCGATCGGAAGGGCGGGACGAGCCCGGTCCTCCCGGATCGTCGCGATTTCGACCTGCCGCGCCTTTCGCCCGACGGGCGTCTGCTCGCCGTCTCGGTCTCGGAGGCCCGCCGCCTGGAGACCTGGATCGTCGAGACCGCGACCGGCGCGATCCGCAGGCTGCCGTCCGAAGGAAGCGACGGCCTGTCGATCTGGGGTCCAGGCCCCGGCGTGCTGACCTATGTGTCCCTGCGGGCCGGTGCCTGGAGCCTGTTTCGGCGGCAGGCCGACGGCGGCGGCGACCCGGAGCTTCTCGCCACCCACGACCATCCGCTGAGCCCCAGCTCCTGGTCGCCCGACGGACGGATGCTCCTGTACACGATGGCCGACCCCGAGACGCACGGAGACGTCTGGGTGCTGGCGCCGGGACGCGATGCGCGACCGCACCCCCTGATCCAGACGGCGGCCGACGAGTGGGGTGCGGTCTTCTCTCCCGACGGCCGTTTCGTCGCCTACACATCGGACGAATCGGGCCGGAGCGAAGTCTATCTCAGGCCCTTCCCCGGCCCCGGCGAGCCTCGACGGATCTCGACCGCGGGAGGCTACGGGCCGGTGTGGGGACGCTCGGAGATCTTCTTCAGGAGAGGCGACACGATGATGGCGATGAGCGTCTCCACCCGCCCGACGCTCGCGCTCGGCGCGCCCGAGCCCCTGTTCGACCTGAAGTTCAAGGGGCCTTCCGCAGGCTCGCCCAGCTACGACGTGACGCCCGACGGGCGGCGTTTCGTGCTGATCGGGGGATCGGCGCGCTCGACCAGCCTGACGCAGCTTCACGCGGTGCTCAACTGGCTCGAGGAGATGAAGCGCCGGGTCGTCGCCGCCCAGGACTGAGCAAAAAAGAGGGGGCTCCTTGCGGAGCCCCCTGTTTTCTTCCCGCACCCTTCCCCTGAGGAAGGACGCTCCCGCCTACGGACAGTTTGGAGCCAGCGGCCTGAGCGTCCCGTCGCCGCGCCTGCCGAGAGCCGCCTGGCCCGGCGTCACCACCGGATTGTGCCCGACCAGGTAGTAGATCATGGCGTTCGGCAACGGCGCCAGCGTCGTCGTCTGGGTCACGTTCGTTCCCGGCGCGCCGTCGGCGACGTTGCAGGACGACGGGGAGGTCGACAGCGCCACGAGAGACGTCAGGTTGACGTCCGGCGTGCCGGCCGTGGTCGCCTGTCCGTCGTCCGTCTGGCTGCCGCGGAACACGTCGAAGCCGTTGAGGGCCGGCGGCTGGATCCTGGACGGCCAGGTGAGCGTGGTGGTGCCGGTCGTGCGATCGTGCGTCACGGTCAGACTGATATCGGTGCCGTCACCGGCGAACACCTGGATGTTGCTGCTGTTGGATCCGGTCGCCGTGGCGCTGCTGGTGCAGGTGGTGTCGATGCTGCAGCGCACCTGGACGCGGTAGGCAGCGTCCACGGTCGGATTGTCGATGAACGACGGCCCCGAGGACCAGTCCTGCACCAGGACGTTGTCCTTGAAGAAGCGGAACTGCGATCCGCCGCCGACGCAACCGCCCGGGTTCGTGGTGCTGGCGGCCGAGACGATGAGCTTCTCGCCCGTCACGACGATGTTGTCGGGCACGTCCTGGGTCACCGACAGGCTGACATTGAACCCGCTGTCGCCCTGGGTGGCGTCGCAGGCCTTGGACGGGCAGGCACCGGCGGCCGGCGTCTTGGTGTCGGCCAGCGGGGGAGCCTGCTGCTGCAGGGCGCCGGTGATGGTGATGTCGTCGATCCACCAGCCGTCGTCGTGCGGGATGTTCTGCCACGATCCGATCTCCTGGTACGACGAGTCGCAGCAGTCGAACTCCCAGACCTCGGCGATCCAGCGGATGCGCACTCGCTTGCCGAGGAAGCTCGCCAGGCTGAACTTGGTCTGCGCCCAGAGGTTGCCGGCCGCTGGCGCCAGCGAGCCCGGAGCGCCGTCGGAGCATTGATACGACGTCGTCTGATCGCGCGGGTTGCCGCAGGACGACCAGACGCCCGCCGGGTAGCACAGGGTTTCGTGCACGCCGCGCGGAGCGTACGGCGCGGTTCCGGTGTCGGTCGGCGTCAGGACGCAGAACGTCGTCCCCGTCCCGAACGTGGACCAGATGTACGAGATGTGATCGTAGACGTTCTGGTTCGGGACCAGCTTGTCCCACACGCTCCAGTCGTCGATCGCCGGATCGGCGTTCCGGTCGAACTGGATCTGGACGTCGCCGAAGTCGGTCGCCTGCCCGATCTTGGTGTTGAGGTAGTTGTTGTCCATCATCGAGGCGATGTGGAAGAACGACATCTCGAGATCGCCGACGACGGGCAGCGGCGTCAGGTTGATCGGGTTGGTCATGAACGCCGCCAGCTGGCGGAACTTGGTGGTGTCGGCGGCCGCGTTGTTCAGATCGAAGTGCGCTCCGAAGTGGAGCGAGTTCGTGCCGTCGTACGCCTGCCCGTCGTTGACCGGCGTCTGGTGCAGCGCGGTGTTCGGACACCCGATCGGGGTCGTGGCGGGCGGCGTCGGGGGAACCAGCGGGGTTCCCGGAGCGCAATGGATGTGCCAGTCCATGTCGTTGTCCGGATCGATGATGCAACCCGGGTCCGCCGGCGGCACGTTGAACCCGGCGCAGCCGATCCCGGCCAGGACGTTGATCCCTCCGGGGGCCGTGCCGACCCACACGCCGATCGTGTCGTTGTGCACGCCCGGCGTGTTCTGGGTGCAGCCGGTCCACCCGGCAGGGTCGGTCCCGCCCGTTGGCTCGGCCACCGAGTTGCACCGGCTGTCGATCTCGTAGAGATGGTCGCCGTCGCGGTCCACGTCGAAGCTCTCCCGGATGACCCCGTCGTCCGCGGTGCCGTTGATACCGTCGTATCCAGCCACCTTCGGCGGCACGACGGTCGGGGGGTCGAGATCCAGGAGCAGCGAGATCGCCGCCTTGGTGCTGGTGCCCGTCGCCTCGTTGCTCGTGAGCGTCACGAAGAAATCACCCTTGACCGGGTCGGTCGGATTGGTGGTGCTGACCGTCGGCGACACGATGAACTCGAACTCGCCGGCGCCCGGCGGGGTGTTGATGCCTGCGCTCGACGTGTCGACCACGCCACGCGCGGGGATCGAGCCGACCACGATCGTCGACTTGGTGATGCACGAGATGTCCGGGTCGGTCGACCCCAGGACAAGGTTCACGCCGCTCACGGCGATGTCGGAGTTGTTCTTGACCACGACCGCCATGCGGGCAATTTCGCCGGCGTCCGCGAACGAGTCGTGGTCGCCGTTGATGTCGTGGACGATCGTGCCCAGGACGATCAGGTTCGGCAGCGGCACCTTCTTGCAGGAGATCGTCGTGTTGAAGGTGATCACGTCGTCCGGGATCCCGTTGTTGTCGTCGTCGAGCGTCTGCGTCGGATCGCAGGCGTCACCACGGCCGTCCTGATCGGTGTCCAGCTGCTTGAAGGTCCCGGGGATGATCGGCGGGTTCGGCACGTTCGGGCAGTCGTCGACGGCATCCGGCACACCGTCGCCGTCGGCATCGTCCTGCTGGTTGCCGCACGAGCCGTCGTTGATCACGCCGGTCTTCTGGCAGGTCTGGGTCTGCGGCGCGCTGAGATCGCAGGTCTGCTGCGACGGGCAATCCTGGCTCGTGGTGCACAGGATCGTGGTGGTGCCCGAGCAGTGGCCGACCGGCGGGCAGTTGACGTCGGCCGTGCACTGCGTCTCGCTGATCAGACTGCACGAGCCGATCGCGAGAATGGACGGGCGCGGGTTGAGGCAGTCGCCGTCGCAGGCGTCGCCGATGCCGTCACCGTCGGAATCGGTCTGCGTCGGGTTCGCGCTGCGCACGCAGTTGTCCAGACGATCCTGGATGCCGTCGCCGTCGCGGTCGCCCGTGCCGGCGCAGGCCTGGCCGCGGGTCGTGCCGCCGCCGCTGGCCGGCACCTGCCGCGGGTTGTAGACGTCCGGGCAGTTGTCGATGGCGTTGACGACGCCGTCGTAGTCGATGTCGTCGAAGTCGCAGGCGTCGCCGACACCGTCGGCGTCCGAGTCGAGCTGGTTCGGGTTGTAGACGCCGGGGCAATTGTCGCAGATGTCCCCGATGTGGTCGCCGTCCGTGTCGGTCTGCGCCGGGTTGTAGTCGAACGGGCAGTTGTCCGACGCGCTCGCGATGTTGTCCCCGTCCAGGTTGGCGAACGACGTTTCGCCCAAAGTCCCGTCGCCGTCACCGTCGCACTCGGGGTCGATGTAGTAGAACGTCAGGTTCGTATCGTTGACGCTGGTGAACAGCAGGTTCGCGTTGTCGAACAGCGACCCGATCGTGACGTTGCCCTTGAACAGACCGGGGTTGTTCGGCACCGCTGGAATCGAGAACGACTTCCGCGGGTGCTTCGCCGACACCGCGCCGGCCGCGACCGGAATGTTGTCGCTGTCGGTGACTCCGAACACCGTCACGCTCGGCTGGGCGGCGCGCCGCGGGTCGTCCACCGTGACCTCGACCGTGTCGTTGCAGTCGTAGAGGCCCATCCGGTCGATGGTGAGGGTGGCGCACTGCTGACCAGCGGGCTGACCGGCGCCGCCGAAGCGGTTGCACGCCGGGGTGTGCGCCGGCACGAAGGCGCTCTCGTCCACCGGATGCACTTCGTCCCACTCCAGCACCGGGTCGTCGAAGCCGATGCCGTAGTCGGTGGTGGCGCTCAGGTTCTCTTCGGCGATGAAGCCGAGACCGATCTGCCAGCGGTTTCCGGCCACGCCGGGCGCGAACGCGCCGGCCGGTCCCTGGGCGCCCGGTCCGAGACTCAGGTAGATGAGCCCGTCGTCGTAGTCCAGCAGGCTGAGGTCCCAGTTGCGCTCCGGACCGGCGGCGGTGTTGGTCTCGCAGCCCGGGAACGGCTGTCCCGGACTCGGGTTGACCACGCCCGGGGCGCAGATCTGCGGGGCGCCGGGGCGCGGGAAGGGAGCGAAGTCCGACGACGCGGTCGGGATCGGATTGTCGAGGGCGACGCACACGCCGGTGCAGCTCGGTGGGTTGGTCTGCTGGCATTGCGCGGTGTTGCAGTCGCCGTTCGTGGAGCAGTTCTTGAAGGGGAACGGTCCTCCCTGGCACAACCCCTGGCTATTCACGATGAAGGCGGTGAACCCCGTCTCGTCGCCGTTGATCGTGCGGTTCGCGCCGAACGAGCCGTCGGTATCCGTGAGCGGCCCGAAGGTGCGCTGCGGCATCACGCTGAGCGGATTGACGCCGTTCTCGTACAGGTTGAACACCGCGAGCTCATAGATCGACGGGTACCGGATGCCATAGATGTACTGGCACAGCAGGCAGTTCTGCTGGTCGCTGTCGATGTCGTTGTCGAGGTTGACGTTGCCGCCCGCGTAGTCCCTCGTCTCCATGTTCAGGTTGAAGCCGAGGCGCTGGAACTCGACGGTGTACGGGAAGTTGCGACTGTCAGGCACCTGGTGGACCTTCGACACGATCGGCGACTCGAGCACGTCGTAATAGATCTCGGTGAACTGCGGCGTGTTCGTGTCGTTCGGGAACGGATAGTTCTCGCACGCGTTGGCGTTCAGGCCGGGTGTCGAGGGGTCGCCGTCGCCGGTGTGCCAGATACCGCCGCCGCCGTTCTGGAACCAGGCGGCGTTGTTGAACGGGCTCTCGGCCTTCGACGACTGGAACCCGCAGATGCCGGTGTTGAGGACGCAGATCCCGCCGCCGCAGTCGGCGTTCGCGAAGCATTCCTTGTTCACTGTCGGCCCGGTGGAGCAGACTCCGCCGCCCTTGTACTCCCACACGGGATTGGAGGAAACACCGGCCGGCTTGCTGAACACCGAGCGCAGCGGGAACCAGCCGCCGTCGTTGCTGTCGAAGTCCCAGGGCACCTCGTTGCCGCACTTGCCGCCGCCGGCGCAGTCGCTGTCGACGTTGCAGCCCGCGCCGGGCGTCGTCCCGCCGACGCAGCCGACCAGGATTCCCTTGTCGAGCCGGCCGTTCGGGATCGCGTCGTTCTCGCCGTGATCGAGCAGCCCGTCGCCGTCGAGATCCTCTCCCAGCGTGTTGGAGATCTTGCCGTTCGCGGTCCCGACGACGAACATGCTCGAGAAGGTGATGTCCTCGTCCGGGAAGAAGATCCCCTTGAACGGATCGATCTTGTCGGGCGTGTCGATTTGCAGGTTGCGGTTGTAGTCACGCACCTCCCGTCCACCGTTCGGGAAATCGGTCGAGTAGTGGAACGCCTCGGGGTCGGCGTTGATCACGTGCGGGAAGGTGTAGGTCGTGCGCGACAGCCGCACGCCACGTGCCATCGCGTCGAACGACAGCACCAGATTCACCGTCCGGTTCGCGATCGCCAGGTTGTTCGCCGCCGTGGGATCGACGAACAGCGAGAAGGTGATGCCGGTTCTCTGACCGCCCGGGATCCGCCCGATGTTCTTGGGCGAATCGAGCACGCGCACGGCGGCCGCCCCCGGACCCGTCGGGGTCAGGGTCGCGGTCACGTCGTTCAGGTCGTCCTTCAATTCGAAGTTCTGGAGGGCGATCGAGTAGGTGAGCCTCTCGTTCGCGTCCAGGTACTGGTCGCCGTCGCAGCCGCCGCCGACGAACGACGAGAGGTCGGCCTTCCCGTTGACGCTGATCGAGCCCTGGATGATGTTGGGCGTGCACTGGAAGCGGGCGCGCGTCTCGCTGCTGCGCGGGGAATCGGTGTAGGTGACCACGATCTGCTGGCCGTTGTCGCCCTCGAGCACGCCGTTGTACTTGACCGCGGGCGAGCCGAGCCGCACCGGAACCCCGGCCGACCTGAAGTCATGGCTCCCGGGGAAGGTCTCGATGAACGCGACCCCTTTCTCCTCGTCGAGAACCGTGTTCGAGGCGTTGCGCACCTGGAAGACCGTGTTGGCGCCGATGGTGGTCGCCCCGGCCGCGCCCGTGAGCGCTGGAGCGAGGATGGAGGCCACGGCCGAGTCGGAGCAGGAATACTGATACTTGTCCAGACGGGCGATGCTGCCGGGCAGCGTGTGCGGCTGGCCGCCCCACGTCTGTGTCTGGCCCGAGGCCAGGACCGGTCCGGCGACCACCAGGGCGAACGGCTGTCCGCCCGCGTCCAGGAAACCGTTGTTGTTGCCGGTGCAGGTGCCGGTGCCCGCGCCGGTGCAGCAGGCCGCCGGAGCCCCGGCGGCGGTGCACTGCGAGTTGGCCGTGTCCTCGCCCGGGTCCAGACGGCCGTTGCCGTTGGTATCCTCGTTCGGGCCGGTGATCCCGGTCAGCTGCCCCGCATTCGCCGTGTTCGCGCCGCGGAAGACGCGCACGTGCCACGTGCCGGTCACCAGCTGGTTGCCGCCGTTCGGCGAGAACTTGTTGACGAACGACGACAGATGGACCGCCTCGATGTTGTTGCGCGCATCGTGCGTCGGCGCCTGGGTCGTCGGCCGGCCGAGGGCCCACTGGCCGATGCAGCAGGCCTGGCCCAGGATGTAGACGTTGCCGTCGTAAACGATGTCGTCGGAGTTGCCGTAGACGTTGTCGGGCCCCGGCGACTGGACCTCGAGGTCGAGGTCGTTGATCAGGGTGCCGCCGCCGTCGCTTCCGATCGCCGCGACCTGGGAGTTGGGCAGGTCGGGCCAGCTCAGCGCGATACGCAGCTGTCCGTCCTGGATGTAGCGCGTGTTGGCCGGCTCGTTTGGCTGGCCGAAGAGCGGATTGGCCAGGTTCACCGCGTTCAGGCCGTCGACCGTGAACGTCTTCTCGGTGCAGCCGGCCGACGTGGCGCAGTTGATGGCCAGGTTATTGATCGGAGGCTCGCCGGTGCCGAGCATGTCGTAGATGAGCAGGCCCGGGGCCGGGTACTCGATGGTGTCCGGAGTGCCGATTCCCCTGGTCGCCGGATAGTTCGACAGCGGCAGGACCTGGTCGAGGATCGGCCGGCCGTAGCCCTGTGACATGTTCCCGATGACGCCCACCGTGAAGCCGGCGACCTGGCCGATGTTCGCTCCCCGGGTCTTGCCGAGCAGCTTGTCGGTCGGGGACGATTTCTGGGCTTCGGAGTACTGGTCGAGGAAGTTCGCGCTCGCCACCAGGGCGGCGCGCACCAGGCTGCCGGAGAGCCTCGGCATCCGGTCGCCCTGCTGGCGCGTGGCCGTCGGGTAGAAGCCCTGCGCGAAGTAGTCGCGAATCACCGCCCCGGCGGCCGTCGTGACCGCGGCCGAGAACGACGTGCCGTAGTTCTGATCGTCGATCTCGTTGTCCAGCATCTTGCCGCCGTTGTCGGTATTGTCGTTGTCGTGGCTGCGGTTGGTCGCGCACGCCTCGAATAGCGGGGTGCCGAAGATGGCCGACCCGTCCACCCCCGGCGCCATGACCAGCGGGGCGGTGCGCAGCGAGGCCTTGGTCGCCGGACCGTGCGACGTGATGTTGTAGTCGTTCTCTTCCTCGTTGAAGTTGGGGAACACGGTCCACTCGTCGACGAACGAGGCGCCGACGGTCACGCTGTTCTTGGCGGTCGCCGGCGGCGGGATCTGCGCCCGATGCGGGAAGTTGGGGTCGTCGTCGGCCGCCGTGCCGTCGAACAGGTCGGGCCAGATGATCGTCGACGCGGTGTCGGTCGGGTCGGTCCCCTGGCTGCCGGTCGGGCTGAAGACCATGTAGTCGCGGTTGTTCAGCAGGAACGTGTCGATCTGCTGCGCCTCCAGCGAGTACAGGCCGTTCTCCGGGTTGTTCAGAAGGGTGTCGAAGTTCGGAACGCCGAACGGCATGACGTGCAGGTGCACCTCCTCGGCCCCGCCGGCGATCCCCTGGCACGGGCCCGAGGCCGGCGCCACCTTCGGGCAGACGGCGGCGTTCAGGCGGTCCATAATGTTCCCGGGATTGACGCTGCCGCCCACCTCGACCAGCTCGGCGCCGACGCAGCGCGTCGGGAGCGCCGCGTCCTGCATGATGATGCGCGAGCCGCGGGCCAGGGCGTCCAGGCTGAGACCGCCGATCGGCTTGCCTTCGGCCGGATCGATCGCCTTGGCGTACGTCAGGCCGAAATCCCCCGGCGCGCCCGCGATCAGCCCCGCCACGACGTTGCCGTGCGTGTTGGCGCCGGACAGCAGCGAGTCGCAGCTCGTCCCGTTGTCCTCGACGGTCTGGATCGACTCCACCTTGCGGTGCTTCTGGCCGATCGGATGCGTGAGATCGGTGACCTGCGTCAGCGTCTGCGAGAAGTGCACCGCGTCGATGGAGATGCCGTTGTCGGTGACCGCCACGATCTGCGGCGGTACCTGCGCCGTGCCGTCGTTCACCCGCGACCCGTCGTAGGCGACCACTCCGGCGGCGTTCAGACCACCGCCGTCGATCCCCTGCTCGTGGAACGGCCGCGCCAGGTTGAAGCTCTCCTCCGTGTTGCCGATCATCATCGAGGTCGCGATCTCGTCGTTGTTCAGCATGAACTCGTGGAGCTCGGTGAAGTGCCGCACCGCGGGGTCCTCGGCCAGCTTCGAAAGGTGGGAACGCTCCGCCTTCACGCGGAGCACCTCGCCGTCCATGCTGTAGTCGCTGACGTTCGAGTCGCCCACGATCCTGGCCAGCCGGCCCTTCGCCGCCTCGGTGTCCTCTCCGTGCCACAGCGCGACCTCGAGATCGAGCGTGTGGCTCTTCGCCCGGCTCCTCTGGATCAGAGGCATCTGGCCGATCTGCGGGTCCACCTTGTACGCCGAGTAATACGCCCCGATCGACTCGACATACGGCAGGGCCGCCAGCCGGCTCACGTCCGCCCCGTGCGCCTTCACCAGGAGCCCGCGCTCCGGCGCCGCCCCGAGGATGCGGCCGACCTTGCCGATCTCCGCCGCGATCCTATCGTAGCCGACGTTCTTGAGCGAGTCCTCGCTGAGCTGCACGATGTTCACGCCGTCGTTGACGCTCCCCTTGGCGTGCGCGCGGAAGTTCGGCCCGGCGGCGCGGAACTCCGCGGGCACCTTGCCGATCAGATCGTTCTTCTTGAGGTCGAGATAGCCGATGCCCATCGCGATCAGCCCGTGCTTGTCTTTCGGCTCGGGCACCTTGAAGTCCTTCCCGAACGGCGTCAGGCCGTCCGGTCGAGGCTGGGCGATCAGAGCCGGATGATTGCGGGCCCACCGGGCGTTCGCGATCTGATCAACGATTTCGCCAGGATTCTGCCCGGACTGCGGTCCCGCGCTCCGGCCGGCCCAGTTGACGGCAGCCGGCGCGACCAGCAGCAGGGCGAGAAGCACGACCGCGACGAGAGCGCCACGGATGGCGTTGAGGTAGGCACAGCGGCTCATCAGAACCTCCCAAAATGGGAAGAGACGCCCGGCAGGTTTTCGAGGCGCCTGGTCAGCATCAACGACGTTTGATTCCCCGAACGAGCAGCACGATTAAGCAATCGATCCTTGCCCTGTGGAGCCCGTGTTGATTGCGGCTGGCTCACTTGGGACTGGCCACAGTCGTGAGTTGGCTATTCTGTACGGTGGGACTAAGTCCTTGTCAACCTGATTTTTAGCCTGCAATCAGGTGTTTCACGATGTAGTTTGTGGTTACAGCAAATATGGAAATGACTGAGGGAGTATGTCTTATGGGCACTTCATATGACGCATTGTCGTAACACCAATGCAGTTGGAGGGGCCTGCGGAGCCGTCTGGCACCCCCGGAAGACCACCCTGATCAGCGTCCGTTGGTCCTGATGCAGGTCGCCGCGAGCGCTTCCTCGCGCAGCTTCTCGGAGTCCACCTCGAGACGCCTGACCCGCTCGCGCAGCCTGGCGCCGCTGGCCTCGTCCTTGACGCCCTTCAGGTTGACGCGCACGCTGAGAACCGCTCCGCGCAGGCCGGCGTAGGCCAGGAGCGCGGCGGTCCCCACGTCGCTGACCGCGTTGACGTTACCCTTCTCCACCAGCTCGGACGCCATGACCATCAGGGAGGCGCAGGCATCCGCGATCGCCATCGGCGCCTCGATCGCGAACAGGTTGGCGCGCTCCAGGGCCGCGGCGCGCGCTTCCTTCTCGGCCACCGTCCCCTTCGGTAGACGCAGCGCCGTGACCACCGCGTCGTACGCCTGCGCGTCCCGGTCCACCAGGGCGAGCAGGTCTCTGCGCAGGCCCTCCGCCCGGTGCCGGATCGGCTGCACGGCCGCTTCGTGCACCCGGTACTGCTCGCGACCGAGCGTCAGGTCGCACACCATCTGGATCAAGGAGGCCGCCATCGCGCCCGCCTGGGCCGAGGCGCTGCCGCCGCCCGGCGTCGGGGTGGCCGCCGCCAGGGCCTCCGCGAACTGCTCGATCGTCATCCTGCGAAGCATGGCTCGTTCTCCGTGGAGCCGGCGCGCGAGTTTCGCGATGAGATGTCGGAACGCACGGCCGACTGCTGCCATGGAAATCTACGGCCCTGTCCCCGGGGTGTCAAGATCGGAAACCGCCAGATGCCCCGTCCGTCAAGGTGTTCCCGGAAGGGTCCTCGGCGCGTCGCCGGCGATCACCCCTTCCTCCACCACCACCCGCCCCTGCTTCACCACCGTGCGGCAATGGTTGACGCCGAAATGGTAGACCAGGTGCCGGTGGTTCGGGACATCGAGGATCTGGAGATCGGCCGATTTGCCCACCTCCAGGCTGCCGACGCGGGCCGCGAGCCCCAGGGAGTGGGCGGCATTCAGCGTCGCCGCGGCGATCGCCTCGGCCGGCGTCAGGCCGCCCTCGAGGCAGGCCAGCGGCAGGATGGCCGGCATCGCCTCGGTCGGGCAGGTGCCGGGGTTGAAATCGGTCGCGAGAGCCACCGGCACCTGCGCGTCGACCAGCCTCCGGCCGAGACCCGGCGCCCGGCGTCGCACGAAGAACGATGCCCCCGGCAGGAGGATCGCCGTGGTGTCGCTTCGGGCCAGGGCGCGGACCCCGTCCTCGCCGGCGCACTCCAGATGGTCGGCCGACGCGGCCCGCAGGCGGGCCGCCAGGGCAGCCGCGCCGCAGTCGCTCAGCTGGTCGGCGTGCACGCGCAGACCCAGCCCGTGCTCCGCCGCGCTCTTCAAGATGCGCTCCGCCTCCTCGAGGCTGAAGGCGATCGGGTCCACGAACACGTCGCAGTAGCGCGCCAGCCGTTCCCGCGCCATCTCGGGGATCATCCGCTCGGCGACCTCGCGCACGTAACCGTCGCGGTCACCGCGCCTCTCCTGCGGCACGACGTGCGCCCCCAGGAAGGTCGGCACCAGGTCGATCGGGTGGATCGCGTCGAGGGCCTGCACGACGCGCAGCTGCTTCAGCTCGTCGTCCAGGGTGAGACCGTAGCCGCTCTTGGCCTCCGCGGTCGTGGTGCCGTGCAGGAGCATGCGGTTGAGCCGGGTCTTCCCCAGGTCGACCAGAGCGTCGTACGCGGCGCTCCGGGTCGCCTCGACCGTGGAGCGGATGCCGCCGCCGGCCGCCGCGATCTCCTCGTAGGTCGCGCCGCGCAGGATCGCCTCCAGCTCGCCCTCCCGCGAGCCCGCGAACGGCAGGTGGGTGTGGGGGTCGACGAAACCGGGGAGGACCGTGCGGCCGCTGGCGTCGATCTCGACGCCGCTGCGACCCAGGTGGACCTGGCGCCGGTAGTCGCGCTCGTCGCCGACGAAGACGATCCGACCGTCGCGCGCCGCCAGGCAGCCGCGCTCGATGATGCCCAGGGCGGACTGCGCCGCCCCGCGGAGCGGCGCCTCGCCCCGCACCGTGACCAGCTCGGCGGCATCGACGACCGCCAGGTCGGCGTCGATCATGGGCGGTACGCGCGGCCGGCGGCGCCGCGCCTCAGGCCGATTCCCCCGCCGTCGGCTTCTTCATGAAGCGCAGCCGGTCCTCGACCTCCTCTTCCTTGCGGTGCATGTCCAGGAGCTGCAGATGCTGCTCGACGGCGGATCGGACGCGCTGCTCGAAGGCGTCGCGCTCGACCCGCAGGTTCTGGATCATGCCCTCGATCTGGCCCGCCTTGCGCGCCGCCTGATCGAGGAGCTGCGCCCCCTTGATCTCCGCCTCCTTGATCACCAGCTGGCCCTCGCGGCGCGCCTCCTCTTTGATGTCCTGGGCGAGCTTCTGGGCGGTGAGGAGCGTCTCCTTCAGGATTCTCTCGCGCTCCTTGTAGTCGGCGAGCCCGGCCTTGATCTGCGCCAGCTCCTCCTTGATCGCGTTGTTCTCGATCACCAGTCGCTCGAACTCGCCCGAGACCAGGTTCAGGAAGGAGCGGACCTCCTCCGGGTCGAAGCCCCGCATCTTCCTGGCGAAGCGGTGGCTGTTGATGTCGATCGGCGTGATCTTCATGTCGTGCTCCTCCTTTCTCCGAACAGGGCGCGACCCACGCGGACCATCGTCGCCCCTTCCTCGACCGCCACTTCGAAGTCCTCGCTCATCCCCATCGACAGATGCCTGAGCTCCAGCGACGCGTGGCGCTTCTGGGCCTGCTCGAGAAGCTGCCGCAGGCGCCGGAACTGCGGCCGGCTCCTCTCCGCCTCCGGTTCGTAGGGAGGCAGAACCATCAGCCCGCGCACCCGCACGCTCCGACACGCCGCCGCGGCCTCCAGGAGCGCGTCCAGCCCGTCGGTCGAGATCCCGGACTTGCTCTCCTCCCCCGCCAGATTCACCTGGATCAGGGCGTCCATCATCCGACCCTCTTTCTGCGCCGCCTGGTCGAGACGCGCCAGGATCTCCCTGGTATCGATCGAGTGAATCACGTCGAACAGCCGCGCGGCATGGACCGCCTTGTTGGATTGCAGATGCCCGACCAGATGCCACCGGACCGAGCCGGGGAGGAGCGCCGCCTTCTCGCGCGCCTCCTGGACCCTGTTCTCCCCGAGGTCCGTCAGCCCGGCGTCGACCGCCTGGCGTATCCGCTCGGGCTCGACGGTCTTGCTCACGCCCACCAGGACCACCGCATCGGACGCGCGGCCGCTCCGGCGCGCGGCTGCCGCGATCCTCTCCCGCACTCGCTCCACGCTGCTCGCGATCGAGCCGGCCGGCATACGCAACAAATATAGTGAGGGGCGCGTCCCTGTCAAACCGCGATCGGGCCGCGCGCGCCTCTAGTGGATGCGCGGCAGGAACGTGATGGGCGGCAGGCTGTGCAGGATGTCCGGAAGAGGTCCGGAGCTCTGCCGCAGGTTCATGGCGCGGTTCGCCAGCGCGTCGGCCGCGACGTTCTGCTCGCGCGGCACGTGCTCGAGGCTCACGGACGGCAGCGCGGCGATCAATCGTCTGGCCTCGCCGTGCAATACCTGCAGGGCCGGATGCTTCACCCGGTACTCGCCGCTGATCTGGCGGACCAGGAGCTCGGAATCGGACAGGACGCGGACGGAGGCCGCCCCCGCCTGCACGGCGTATTCCAGGAGCGCCAGGAGCGCGGCGTACTCGGCGGTGTTGTTGGTGGCGGTGCCGAGATAGCCGTAGAGCTCGGCTACCATCCTGCCCTCCGCGTCGTCGACGCGCACGCCGTACCCCGCGGGACCGGGATTGCCGCGCGCCCCGCCGTCGATGTGGGCGACCAGAGCGACGCCGACGGTCGCTCGCGCGGGCGCCTTCCTGCGGGACCGGGGAACGGCGCGGGCCTTGCGCCCGGTCGGGCGCCGGGGCGTCCTGCCGCTCACTGGGCCGGCGACTCGGCGCCCGCCCCTGCGACCGGGGATGGCTCGTCGGGAACGTAGAGGAACCGCTTGCACGAGTCGCAGGCGATCAGACCCGTCGCCCGGCGCACCTGCTGGATCAGCTTGGGCATCACGCGCACGTGGCAGCCTCCGCAGCGCTCGTCCCGCACGGCGACGAGCGCCAGGCCCTTGCGCTGGCGCGCCACCTTCACGAAGGGGTCGAGGTATGCGGGCGAAACGCCCGTCATGACCTCCTGGCGCTCGCTCTCGAGCGCCGCGACCCGGCGCCCCAGCTCCTGCGCCTCCTCATCGAGCCGCGCCTTGCCCTGCAGGGTCTCCCGCCCCTTGCGCTCGAGGGTCTGATCCATCGCCCGCAGCGCGGCATTGCGTTTCTCGCTCTCGTCCATCTCCAGGAGGATCTTCTCGTCATGGGCGGCGCGCTCGGCGCGGCAGGCCTCGATCTCGTGCTGCATCGCCTGGTACTCCTTGTTGGTCTTGACCTCGAGGAGCTGCGACTGGTATTTCGCGATCTTCGACTCGATGCCCATGAGCTCCATCTCCAGCCGCCGGCGATCCTTGCTGAGCTCGCCGACGCGGGCGCGCTCGGCGGCGGAATCCTTCTGGGCGGCGAGCAGCTCCTTCTCGAGACGGGCCACCTCGGCGGGGATCGCGGCGATCTTCTCCCGGAGCTCTTCGACGACCATCATGATCTCCTGGACGCGGACGAGGCGGCGCAGATCGTCGTTCATGCCGTGCGACACCTCCCGCGCGGGCGCGATGAGACGCGGGGCCGGGACATAAAAAAAGAGGTGCCTCCTCGCGGAAGCACCCCGGAGCCCCGGCCGCCGGCCAGGAGCCCGTCTCGGCCCGGCGAACCGCCGGGCCACTCCCTTGTGCGGGCGGCGGTGTCGGCGATGGGGAGAGGCAGCTTCAAGGGGATCCCCAGGGAATGGAGCCTGTCCGAAGGGCCAGGATTATAGCACGCGCGTGTGACCTTCCCGCGCCCCCGCGGATGCAGGCGGCCGGAGGCGCCGACGAGGAGAGCCGCGCCCGGCGGCGTCCCCTACCGGGCGATCGGCATGACGTCACGGCCGCCGCGTGCGTCGCCCGGTCCGAAGGCCACATCCTGAAACCTTGATGGGCGATGCAAAACCGATGGTATTCTCTCGGCTTCCCATCAGGACGGCGGCTCCACGGAGTTCTCGAGGGGGGCGGTTCGCGGCATGTCACACACGGCGGATGTGGTGATCATCGGAGGCGGCATCCAGGGGGCGTCGATCGCCTATCACCTGACGGGGCGCGGCCACACCGACGTCGTGGTGCTGGAGAAGGACACGCTCGCCAGCGGCTGCAGCGGCCGCACCGGCGGCATGATCCGGCAGCACTACTCGACCGATCTGGTGACCGAGATCGCCCGGCAGGGGCGCGACTTCTTCGCGACCTTCGACCAGGTCGTCGGCGGGCATTCCGGCTGGGTGCAGTGCGGGCTGGTCTACATGGTCACCTCCAAGGACCAGGAGGCTCTGCGCCACAACGTCGCCCTGGGCCAGCGGCACGGCGTCCCGACACGCCTGATCGACGAACGGGAGGCGCGCGAGCGCGTGCCCGGGTTGAACACGGAGGGAGCCGTCGCCTTCGCGTTCGAGGAGAACGCCGGGTACGGCGACGGCTACGGCTCGACCGTCGCTTTCGCCGCGCGCGCCCGTGAGCGCGGCGCGACGATCCTGCAGAACACGCCGGCCACGGGGATCGAGACGGAGCGCGGGCGCGTGACCGGCGTGCTGACGCCGGCGGGCCGCATCGCGACCCGCGTCGTGGTGAACGCCGCCGGACCGTGGGCCGATCGGGTCGGCCGCATGGTCGGACTCGAGCTGCCGCTCAAGCTCGAGCTGATCGAGGAGGCGGTGATTCGCGTGCAGGCGCCCGACACCTATCCGATCGACACGCCCAGCGTCTACGATTTCGTCAACGGACTGTCCTTCCGCCCCGAGGGAACGGGTCACACCGTGGTCGCCGAGGGAAGCACGTACTTCAAGGGCGACCTCGACGCCGACGGCTACCCGACGCAGCCGTCCGATCACTACATCGAGGACGTGTCGCTGCGTCTGGCGCGCGCGATGCCGCGCCTGGCCAGCGGTACGCCGCGCGGCGGCTGGGCGGGGCTTCTCGAGGGCACCCCCGATTTCCATCCCGTCCTGGGCGCGGCCCCCGGTCTCGAGGGGATGATCCTCTGCTACGGCTTCTCGGGGCACGGTTTCAAGGAGTCCCCCGTGACCGGCCGCCTGATCGCCGAGCTCATCCTCGACGGCAGGACCAGTCTCGACATCGAGCCCCTCGGCTTCGAGCGCTTCGCCGGCGGGCGGCTCCTGCGATCGCTGTACAAAGACGATCCGATCATGGCATGAGCGCCTGCGACGTCGTCGTGATCGGCGGCGGGCACAACGGCCTGGTCACCGCCGGTTTCCTGGCGCGGGCCGGTCTGAGCGTCTCGGTCCTGGAGCGGCGCGATCTCGTCGGCGGCGCCTGCGTCACCGAAACGATCGCGCCGGGCTATCGCGCGTCCACCGCCGCCTACATCGCCAGCATGATGCGCCCGGAGGTGATCCGCGACCTGGGGCTCGGTCAGTACGGCCTCCGGATGACGCCGTGCGATCCTCTCCTGTTCGTTCCCAGCCGGACCGGGCGGGCGCTGTTCATGTACCAGGACGCGCGCCGGACCGCCGCGGGGATCGAGTCGTTCTCGCCGCGCGACGCCCGCGCCTATCTCGAGCTCGACGCCGAGATCAAGCGGCTGGCGGCGCACCTCGAGCCGTTCTTCATGGAGGCGCCGCCCGCTCTCGAGGGCGGGCTGGCCTCGCTCAAGGATCTGGCCCGGCTCGGTCTCCGGATGCGCCGGCTCGACGACGAGGACGCGGGGCGGCTGGTGCAGTTCCTGACCGCCAGCGTCATGGATCTGGTGGACGCGCGCTTCGAGTCGGCCGAGGTGAAGAATCTGATCGGCTGCTCCAACGTCCTGGGCGCGCACAACGGACCGATGACGCCCTGCTCGGCGTCGGGGCTGATGTTCCACAGCATGTCGGGCGGCGACGAGCTGTCACAGGGGTACATGGGTCACGTGCACGGCGGGATGGGCACGATCACGGAGGCGCTCGCGAAGGCGGCCCGGGCGCGCGGCGCCGTCATCCGCACACGGGCCGAAGTCGCCCGTATCCTGGTCGAGAACGGCCGGGCCTCCGGCGTGGTCCTCGGCTCGGGTGAGGAGATCCGGGCGCGCGTCGTGACGAGCAACGCCGACCCGCGGCGAACGTTCCTCGGGCTGGTGGAGCCGCGCCACCTCGAAGGACGCTTCATCGAGGATGTCCGGCGGATCAAGATGGCCGGACCCTGCGCCAAGATCAACTACGCGCTGTCCGAGGCGCCGGTGCTCCCCCAGTGGCCTGGCGGCGGCCGGTCGCTCTCGCCGGCGGAGAAGTCCGACTTCACGGTCTGCCACGGAGTCGAGTACCACGAGCGTGCCTGGGACGAGGCGAAGCACGGCCGGGCCTCGAGCCAGCCGTACGTCGACTGCGTCGTCCCGACGCATGTCGACCCGACCCTCGCTCCGCCCGGACGCGCCGTCCTGACCGCCTTCGTCCAGTACGCGCCGTATCATCTCCGGGACGGTGATTGGGGCGTCGAGCGCGAGGCTCTGGCCGACCGGGTCACCCGGGCGATCGACGAGGTCGCCCCCGGGTTCAAGGCTTCGGTCCTGGCGCGCGACATCCTGTCGCCGGTCGACCTCGAAGCCCGCTTCGGTCTCACCGAGGGGAACATCTTCCACGGGGATCTCAATCTGGGCCAGCTCTTCCTCGGCCGGCCGGTCCCCGGATGGGCGCGCTATCGCACGCCGATTCGGGGTCTCTATCTGTGCGGCGCCGGGACCCACCCGGGCGGCGGCGTCACCGGGGCCCCGGGCTACAACGCGGCGCGGCAGATTCTCAAGGACTGGAAGACCCGGCAGCTGCGCTGACCGTCACCTGAGAAGCGGCCGTGTCAGGCAGGTCGGTCCTCCGCCCCCCTTGTGCGATATCTCCCTGCCCTCGTAGGTCCTTACCTCGCACCCCGCGCCCCGCAGGAGCCGCTCGGTCCGCGGATTCCCGCCCAGTATGACGCAGCGTCCCGGCGTGAGGGCCAGGACGTTGCAGGCCATGGTCGCGAACTCTTCGTCCGGGACCTCCAGAAGCTCGAGACCGCGCGACAGCAGCCGCTCGCGGAACGGCACCGGCAGAAGGCGCGCATAGACCAGCGCCAGGTCGTCGTCGATCGGGCTCAGGATCGACATCAGGTGGAACACGTCGTCCGGACCCTGCCAGTGCGGCAGCGGCACGGCGATCACCTCGTCGACGTCATCCGACAGGATCTGCCGGAGCTGGCGGATCCCTTCCGCGTTCGTCCGGTAGCCCTCGCCGACCGCGACGGTCCGCTCGTCCAGAAAGACGACATCCCCACCCTCCAGACGCCCACCGCCCTCGATCCGCCCGGCGATCGGAATGCCGGCCGTCTCGAAAAAGCGCGCCGCCGCCTGGGGTTCGGTGCGGCGCTGTGTTTTCCCCATGTTGCAGAGAACGACGCCGCGGCGCGTCACGACCACGGCGTCGCGGACATAAATCGAGTCGAGGCCGGTGGCGTCGTCGCGAGGCAGGTACAGGATGTCGTTTCCAGGTTCCCTCAGAAGCTCGACGAAGCGCTCGTACTCCCGCACCGCGCGGCCGAGATCCGGCCGGCCCGTGAAGCGCAGGTCGCGCCACTGCGCCTCGATGCGCCGCTCGTCGACGAAGGCGTCCGCCGGACGCTTCAGCAGGACGCGGCGGAGCGGGGCGATCTCGGACCGGCACCCGATGACGCTCACGGCCGGAGTCTCCCGATGATGGAAGCGGGCCGGGCGGGCTGGGATCCCGACCCGGGACGTGGTCCCGCGGTGGGCCCACCTGGATTCGAACCAGGGACCAACTGATTATGAGTCAGCTGCTCTTACCAGGCTGAGCTATGGGCCCGCGGGGGCGGAACGCATCATTATATATAGAGCACGGCCTGGTGCGATGCACGCCTCTGCCCCGGGCCGTTCGGAGCGAGGGGAGGCGTCGCGGTCTTGAGCGCACGCCATGACTGTGCGAGGATACGCGGCACGCGTGAATCGACCGGGGGGCTCCCGATGCAGAACCGCAAGGCAGCCGGCGAGGATCTGAATCTGTGGAACATCGTCAGCCGCCAGTTCGACAAGGCGGCGGCGACGCTGGACGTCCCGAAGGGGCTCCTGGATCAAATCAAGGCGTGCAACGCCGTCTACTACATGCAGTTCCCCGTGCGCATCGGGGATCGCTACGAGATCTTCCAGGCCTGGCGGGCCGAGCACTCGCAGCATCGCAAGCCGACCAAGGGAGGAATCCGCTACAGCGAGATGGTCACCCAGGAGGAGGTCATGGCGCTGGCCGCCCTGATGACCTACAAGTGCGCCATCGTCGACGTGCCGTTCGGCGGCTCGAAGGGCGGGATCTGCTTCAGCCCGAAGAAGTACACGCGCGAGCAGATCGAGCACATCACGCGCCGCTACACGGCCGAGCTGGTGCGCAAGAACTTCATCGGACCGGGCATCAACGTGCCGGCTCCCGATCTCGGGACCGGCGAGCAGGAGATGGCCTGGATCGCCGACACCTACGAGGCCCTGACCCCGAACCAGGTCGACTCGCTCGCGTGCGTCACGGGAAAACCGGTCACTCAGGGCGGCATCCGGGGCCGCAAAGAGGCGACCGGGCGCGGCGTGCAGTACGGCATCCGCGAGGCGTTCAAGAACAAGAGCGACATGAAGAAGTTCGGGCTGGCGGGCGGACTGGAGGGCAAGCGCGTCGCCGTCCAGGGATTCGGCAACGTCGGCTACCACGTCGCCCGCTTCCTGTCCGAGGAGGACGGCTGCCGCGTGATCGCCATCGGCGACGTGAACGGCGGCGCCTACAACGCGGATGGCCTGAACGTGGCGCAGCTCTCCGAGCACCGTGACAGGACCGGCGGCTTGCGGGGCTTTCCGGGCGCGAAGGAGCTGCCGGGGCCGCGCGACGTCCTCGAGATCGAGTGCGACATCCTGATCCCCTCGGCCCTGGAGAACCAGATCGCCCTCGACAACGTCGACCGCGTCAGGACGAAGATGATCGCCGAGGCGGCCAACGGCCCGACGACGCTGGGAGCCGACGAGAAGCTGAACGGCCGCGGCATCCTGGTGATCCCCGACATTTTCCTGAACGCCGGCGGCGTCACGGTCTCCTATTTCGAGTGGACCAAGAACCTGTCCCACATCCGCTACGGGCGGATGGAGAAACGGCTGGACGAGATCTACCGGGACAGGCTGATCGCGACCTTCGAGCAGGTCACCGGGAAGGCCGTCCCCGACCAGCGCCGCCGCGAGCTGCTGAAGGGCGCGGACGAGGTCGACCTGGTGAACTCGGGACTCGAGGGCACGATGCAGAATGCCTACCGCGAGATCCGCGAGGCGCTCGACAAAGACCCGCGCCTGACCGATCTGCGCACCGCCGCCTTTGCCGTGGCGATCCGGAAGGTGGCGCGCAGCTACATGGAGATGGGGGTCTTCCCCTGAGCGAGCGCCGCGGCGACCGCCGTCAGTTCACGCCCCCGCCGCCGGTCTCCTCCTCGACCGCACCCGTCTGCTGCTCCAGCGTCTGCTGGATGAACAGGGCCTGCTGCAGCTCGCGCTGCGCCTTGTCCATCTGCCCCATCTTGGCGTAGGCCCGGTAGAGGTTGAGGTAGGGAAAGTGGCGCGGCTCGTACCGGGGCGCCTTCTTCGCCAGCTCGAGCCAGGGGATGGCCTGGTCGATCCGACCGAGATGAATCAGGTAGGAGCCAATGTCGTTGTACGGGTTCCCGAATTTCGGATCGACGGTGATGGCGAGCTTGCACTCCTCGATCGCTTCCTCGTAGCGTCCCTGGAAGCTATAGGTCCAGCCAAGAAACGTGTGGGCCTCGGCGGTCGCGTATTCCGCGATCGA
>CAYLND010000006.1:0-53247 GCA_964384905.1 uncultured Acidobacteriota bacterium | reverse complement strand
GCGCGAGTCCGTGCGCGCCCGCCACCTGCACCCACGCCCGTCCGGCGCGCCGCTGGCCCTGGCGCTGGGCCACGCCGCCGAGCGAGGACAGCGCCCGATCGAGCGCGCCTGGCGTCAGGGGTCGCGCCAGGGCGGCATCGGCTCCGGCCGCCCAGCAGCCGGGGACCTCCTCGATCGTGGTCACCACCACCACCGGGGTCGAGTGCAGGGCGGGAATCGCCTTCAGCGCCCGGACGCATTCCGCGCCGTCGAGCTCCGGCTCGCGCGCGTCCAGCAGGATCAGGTCCGGAAGGCGGGCGCTCGCCTTGCGGATCACGTCGGGACCGTCCTGGGCCCGCAGGATCTCGCATCCGAGCCGCCGCACGAACGATCGCTCCAGCATCCGGAAGAGTCCGGCGTCGTCGAACACCAGCACCCGGGAAAGCGATCGCTGCATTGCGGGCCCGTCGAGTGGACGTCTGTCGCCGGGAAGGATCGAACCTGGAATCGGCGCTACGACTCGCGATTTTCCCTGGGACGATACCATAGTCGCGCCTGCTCGATCAACGATCGAACCCCGGCGGGTCGCCCGTCCCGCGGGCCGTTCGGCCGGTTCGTCCGCGCGCCCGCCGAGGAGGCCCGGTGCGGATCTCTAGTTGTTGGCGCCCGGATCGGTCACCCTCTCGCCACCCTCCGTCTCCGCAAGCGGCGGCGCGCCCGCCGCCCGTTCCTGCGCGCCCTTGAGAGGGATCCCCAGTCGCTTCATCTTTTCGATGAGGGTCGTCCGCTTGATTTTCAGCAGCTCCGCGGCGCGCGTCTTGACCCACCCCGCGTGCTCGAGAGCCTGGTAGAGCATCCGCTGCTCGTAGTTGGCCAGGACCTCGTCCAGCGAGAACCCGTCCCCGCCGACGTGGAGCACCGGCATCTCGACCAGGCCCTCGTCAAGAATCTCGCGCGGCAAGTCCTCGGTCCCCAGCTCCTCCTTGCTGAACGAGAGAGCCACGGCCCTCTCGATCACGTTCTCGAGCTGCCGCACGTTGCCAGGCCACGAGAAATCCATGAGCGCCTTGAGCGCCTCGGGAGCGAAGCGCTTGACCGGGACGTTCATCTCGCGGCAGTACTTGTTCAGGAAGTGGTGAATCAGGAGCGGGACATCCTCGCGCCGCTCGCGCAGCGACGGGAGCTGGATGTGGATCACGTTGAGCCGGTAGTAGAGATCCTCCCTGAACTTCCCTTCCTCCATCATCTTTCTCAGATCCATGTTGGTCGCGGCGATGATGCGCACGTCGACCTGGACCTTGCGCGTTCCGCCCAAGGGCATGAACTCGCGCTCCTGCAAGACGCGCAGGAGCTTGATCTGCAGGCTCATGCTCATGTTGCCGATCTCGTCCAGGAAGAGGGTACCGGTGTCCGCGGCCTCGAATCGACCCGGTCGATCGGCGACCGCGTCGGTGAAGGCTCCCTTGACGTGTCCGAACAGCTCGTCCTCGAGCAGCGAATCGGGAATGCCGCCGCAGTTCACGGACACGAACGGCCGGTTGCGCCGATCGCCGTTGAAATGCAGCGCGCGCGCCACGAGCTCCTTTCCCGTGCCGCTGGCTCCGGTGATCAGGACCGTGCTGCGACTGCTCGCGACCTGCTCGATCAGGGCGAAGATCCGGCGCATGAGCGCACTCTGGCCGACGATATTGTGGACCCCGTAGGTGGTTTCCAGCTGGCGTCTCAGGTAGACGTTTTCGCGCCGCAGATGGCTGCGTTCCAGCGCCTTGCCGACCACGAGCTCGACCTCCTCCATGCGGAACGGCTTCACGATGTAGTCCACTGCGCCCATCTTCATGGCCTTGATGGCGGTTTCCACGGAGGCGTAGCCGGTGATCATGATGACCGGCAGCTCTGGCCGGAGTGTGGTGATGTCCTTCAACACCTCCATCCCATCGACACGCGGCAGCACCATGTCGAGGATGACCAGGTCGAAGGCCTCCTCGCGCACCGTCGCGATCGCCTTCTCGCCCGATTCCGCGGAGGAGATTCTGTGTCCGGCATCCTGCAGGGACTGTCCCAGGACCTGACGCACTCCGTCGTCGTCGTCCACGATCAGGATCTTCTCGTTCACGATCGTCTCCTCCATCCGGTCTGCGTCAGAGAGACAGCAAGGCATGTGCCAGTGCGCCGACGCTGGGTGATGGAGGACGATCACCAGGAGAATGAATGAAAAAACAGACGATCGAGAGGGCGGCCGTCAGAAAGGTGACACAAATCGTCAACGGCTGGAAAAAAAGCGTCAATCCGCCGACTGATTCGATCCGTTCGTGGCAGCGAGCGCCGCGGCCGCGGCGCGCCATCAGTGTGAGGACGATCGCTCCCGCGTCGGCAAACCCGCAACCCTTGCCCGACCTCGAACGACCGAGCCCGGGCTGACCTCGAGGATCGGCGTGTCCATCTCGCCCTCGAACGTGCCCGTCCCGGCCATCGTGACGCGCTGGGAGGCGCATACTTTGCCGTGCGCCTCGCCTTCGAGATCGACGCTGTAAGCCTGGATGTCGGCCTCGACGCGCCCTCCGGCCCGGACGCTGAGGCCGCTCCGGATCGCAATCGTCCCCTGAATGGCGCCGAGCACAACCACCGGCCCGTCACCCACGAGCTTTCCCATCACGCGCGTGTGCGACCCGATGATCGTCCGACCGCCACCGGCAGAGGCGGACGTTTCGAGGGTAGCGGGCGAAGCCTCGGGTCGTGCTTCCTGGGTCCGCTTCCGGAAGAGCATCCGAGCACCCCGATCCAGGTCGAACGGCCGCGCACGAGAAGAGATTTTGGAGCGGGCAACGGGAGTCGAACCCGCGACACCGAGCTTGGGAAGCTCGTACTCTACCAGCTGAGCTATGCCCGCTCCTGACGCAGCGAATCTAGCATCGCGCCTCGCGGCCTGTCAAACGCTCGGCGACTGCGCCGCCTCGATGAGGCCGCCGGCCAGGACCCGATCGTCCTGGTAAAGGACGACCGCCTGCCCGGGGGTGATGGCGCGTTGCGGCTCACGAAAGGCGACTCGCATCCTGCGACCCGGCAGCGCTTCGATCACGGCGGTGGCGCCCCGATGCGTGGAGCGGATGCGGGCGGTCGCCTCGATCGGGCCGGTCGGCTCCGCGATCGAGACCCAGTTCACCCGATCCGCGGTGAGCTCGTCGCGATACAGCTCGCGGTCGTCTCCCACGACCACCTGTCCCGCGCGCGCGTCGAGCGCGACGACGTAGAGGGGGCGGTCCGCCGTCACGCCCAGACCCCGCCTCTGTCCGATCGTGTAGCCCGCGATTCCCTCATGCCTGCCGCGCACCCTCCCGGCGGTATCGACGATGTCCCCGGCCGCGCCGGTATCGCCCGCTTCGCGCCGCACGAACTCGCGGTAATCGCCGTCCGGGACGAAGCAGATGTCCTGGCTGTCCGGCTTGTCGGCATTCGGCAGGTCCCGCTGAGCGGCGAGCCTGCGCACGTCTCCCTTGTGCATTTCCCCGAGCGGAAAAACAGCCAGCCCCAGCTGATCCTGGCTCAGATCGAAGAGGAAGTACGACTGATCCCTCGAGCCGTCCGTGGCTCTCAGAAGCTGCAGACGCCCGGTCGCCTGGTCGCGCCGAACGCGGGCGTAATGACCGGTCGCCACCGAAGCGGCCCCGAGGAGGAGCGCCCGACCGGCGAGATGCCGGAACTTCGGGCCGCTGTTGCACCGCACGCACGGCACGGGTGTCCGTCCGGCGCGGTACTCGGACAGGAAGTCACCGATGACCTCGCGCTGGAACTCCTCCTCGAGATTGAGGACGTAGAACGGGATGCCGAGCCTGTCGGCGACGGCCCGCGCGTCCTGCAGATCGCGCGCCGAGCAGCATCGGCCGTACACCGGCCGCCCGTCCCGGGTCCGGTCGTAGAGCTGCATCGAGAGCCCGATCAGGTCCTCCCCCGCCTCCTTGAGCAGGAGCGCCGCCACCGACGAGTCGACCCCGCCGCTCATCGCAACGACCGTGCGCCCGCGACGCCCTCCCGTGACCGCCGTCATTCCAGCGTCTCCAGGTCGCCCTTCGCTTCCGTGAGGATGAGCATCATGCGCGTGCCGCCGAGTCGGAATTCCGTGCGGTTCTCGATCTCGCTCTGCGACACTTTGACGTCGTTGACGAAGGTCCCGTTGGTGCTGCCGAGATCCTTCAGCACGACCCGCGAGCCGTGCACTTCGATGCAGGCGTGCTGGCGGGAGATCTCCGTGTCGTTGAGAACGATATCCGCATCGCCTCGACCCAGGATCATCCTCGGGCGGTCGATCAGGAAGATCCGACCGCTGTCCTTCCCCTGCAGCACGGCCAGCGACAGGCGCCGCTCGGAGGGCATGGACAGATCGCCCTGCGGCACCTTGGCGCTCTTCGAGAGCAGGTTCGCGTCCTGGTCGAGGCGGGTCGTCTGGTCCCCCGGGTCGGACGCGGTCACCGTGATTGTCGCGCCGCAGTGGGGACAGCGCAGGCGGGCGGACGGCCGTCCCGCCAGCTTCGCGACGTCGAAGTTGTATCGCCGCGAGCATCCTCCGCAGCTGACGATCACGCCCGTTCCGCGGCGAGCACCCTCTCCCCCGCTCTCCGGATCCGATCGAGGACCGCCTCGAGCGACGCGGCGAATCGATCGATGTCCTCGCGCGTCGTCGCCGGGCCGAGGCTCACGCGGATCGAGCGCCCCGCCTCCTCGCGCAGTCCCATGGCTTCGAGGACGTGCGACCTTCTGGTGGTGCCGCTGGAGCACGCCGAGCCGGACGAGACCGCGATGCCCTCCAGGTCGAGGGCGATCACCAGGACCTCGGCGTCGACCTCGTCGAACGCCAGGCTGGAGGTGTTCGGCACGCGCGCGGCGGAGGAGCCGTTGACCCGCACGCCCAGACCGCGCTCCATGACGACCCGTTCGAGGTGATCCCGCAGCTCCCCCATCCGCCGTGTCTCGGAGGCGTGTCCCTCCACGCAGGCCGCGGCCGCCTCGCCGAGACCGGCGATCGCCGCGACGTCCTCTGTCCCCGGCCGGCGCCTCGTCTCCTGGCCGCCGCCGCGCAGATGCGGCCGGACCACGACGCCACGACGGACGAAGAGCGCACCCGTGCCTTGCGGGGCGCCGAACTTGTGCCCTGCGATCGACAGCAGATCCACGTGCAGCTCACGGACGTCGATCGGCACCTTGCCGGCGCCCTGGGCCGCGTCGCAATGGAACAGGACGCCACGACGGCGCAAGGTCCGCCCGATCACGGCAATCGGCTGCAGGGTGCCGACTTCGTTGTTCGCGAGCATGAGCGACGCGAGCACCGTCCCCGCGGGCGCCGCATCGAGCACGGCGTCGACCTCCACCACGCCCGCGGCGGTCGGGGGCACGCGAATAACCTCGAAGCCCTCGCGCTCGAGGTCCTCCATCGGACCGAGCACCGACGGGTGCTCGAACGAGGAGGTCACGATCCGTCGGCCCACCCCGGCCCGCGCCGCCCCGAACAGCGCCAGATTGTTGGATTCCGTGCCGCCCGCCGTCAGGACGATCTCCTCGTCGGAGGCCCCCAGGAGGCGCGCCACCTGCCCGCGGGCGTTCTCTACGGTCCGGCGCGCGGACCGGCCGTACGCGTGGGGGCTGGACGGATTGCCCGCGGGCGACCGGAGAACGCGCAGCATCGCCTCGAGAGAGGCCGGGCGCAGCGGACTCGAGGCGTTGTGATCGAGATAAACGCGGGACATCGAGGCAACGTAGCACAAGCCCGCTGTTCTTGACAATATTCGCCAGTGTGCTAGATTGCGTCCTTCCGCGCTCCGGCCAACCCGCTGGCGGCCAACGATATACGACGATCCCGGGAGCCATGGAACCGCTCGATCTCAAGGATACTCTCAACCTGCCGCGCACCGATTTCCCGATGAAAGCGGACCTCCCCCGCCGGGAGCCCGACCTGCTCGAGCGGTGGGACCGCATGGATGTCTACGCCGCCGTGCGCCGCGCCCGCGCCGGCCGCCCACGATTCGTTCTGCACGACGGCCCGCCCTACGCCAACGGCCATATCCATCTGGGCCAGTCGCTCAACAAGATCCTCAAGGACATCGTGGTGAAATCGCGGACCATGATGGGTCTGGACGCGCCTTACGTTCCCGGGTGGGACTGCCACGGCCTGCCGATCGAGCACCAGATCGACAAGGACCTCGGGGCCAAGAAGGCGACGATGACCGCGCGGCAGGTCCGCGCGGCCTGCCGCGCCTACGCCGAGAAGTATCTCGGCATCCAGCGCGAGGAGTTCCGTCGGCTGGGTGTTTTCGGAGAGTGGAGGGCGCCTTATCTCACCATGGAGCCGGAATACGAGGGAACGATCGTCGAGCAGATCGGGCGGTTCGTGGAGAACGGAAACGTGTACCGCGACAAACGCTCGGTCCACTGGTGCCCGCGCGACGCGACGGCGCTGGCGGAGGCGGAGGTGGAGTACGAGGACCATGCCTCGCCGTCGATCTATGTGCGCTTTCCGCTCGAGACCGGTCCATGGGCGAAGCGTCTCCCGGCGCTCGCTGGAAAGAGGGTCTCCATCCTGATCTGGACCACGACGCCGTGGACGCTTCCCGCCAACGTTGCCATCGCGCTGCACCCGGACTACACCTATCAGTTCGTCGATCTGGGGCAGGAGATCCTGGTGATCGCCTCCGACCTGGTGCCACAGGTCCTGGCGATGAAGGGCCTGACCGCGCGCGGCGTCGTCGCGTCCCTCAAAGGCCGGGAGCTGGAGAACGTCACCACCGCCCGTTCACCCTACCCGTTCGCCGCCGGGGGTGTATCGCGGCTGGTCCTGGGGGAGTACGTCACGCGCGACACCGGAACCGGAGCGGTGCACACCGCTCCGGGTCACGGGCTGGACGACTTCCTGACCGGACGGAAGTACGGTCTTCCGATCGTCTCACCCGTTGACGATCGCGGCCGGTTCACGAAGGAGATCGCCCCGTTCGCCGGCCAGAACGTGTTCGACGCCAACGCGGCGATCATCAAGGACCTGGACGAACGGGGCCTGTTGTTCCACGCCGCGACCATCACCCACAGCTATCCCCATTGCTGGCGCTGCAAGCAGCCGATCATTTTTCGCGCCACCGAGCAATGGTGGATCGCCCTGGATCACGGCGACCTCCGGCGCCGCTGTCTTGAGGCCATCGGTCAGGTCCGGTGGATCCCCGAGGGAGGCTCCCTGCGTATCGGCGGCATGATCGCCGGGCGGCCCGACTGGTGCATCTCGCGCCAGCGCTTCTGGGGCGTGCCGCTGCCCTTTCCGTTCTGCGTCTCCTGCGGTGCTGAGATCATCGATGCCGACTTCATCGGCAGGACCGCCGCCCTGTTTCGAGCGCGCGGCAGCGACGCCTGGTTCGACCCCGACGAGTTCGGCCGGCTGGCGAAAGGGACCTCCTGCCCGCGCTGCGGCGGCGGGGATCTCCGCGCGCGGGACGAAATCGTGGACGTCTGGTTCGAATCGGGGGTGTCCTACCTGGCGCTCCTCCCATCCAGGACCGACCACCCGTGGCCGAGCGACCTGTACCTGGAGGGCAGCGACCAGCACCGCGGCTGGTTCCATTCCTCCCTGCTGGTCGCGGTGAACGATCGCGGGACGGCGCCCTACCGCGCCGTCCTGACCCACGGCTTCACGCTCGACGGCCAGGGACGCAAGATGTCGAAATCGCTGGGCAACGTCATCCCTCCGCAGGACGTGATCAAGCGACACGGAGCGGATGTGCTGCGACTATGGGTCGCGACGGTCGACTTCCTCGAGGACATGCGTCTGTCGCAGGAAATCCTGGATCGCAACGCCGAGGCGTATCGCAAGATCCGGAACACGTGCCGCTATCTCCTGGGCAACCTGTACGATTTCGATCCGGCGCGGGACGCCGTACCGGCCTCCGACCTCGAGGAGATCGACCGCTGGATCCTCCTGCAGCTCGACCAGGTGACCGCCCGGGTGCGCTCCGCGTACGAACGCTACGAGTTTCACCTCGCCACCCAGGCCATCCACCGCTTCAGCACGGTGACGCTGAGCTCCCTGTATCTCGACATCCTGAAGGACCGCCTGTACACGAGCCCGCCCGAGGCACGCGCGCGCCGCTCCGCCCAGACCGCGATGCGCATCGTCCTCGAGGCGATGACCCGTCTCATGGCGCCGATCCTTTCGTTCACCGCGGAGGAGGTGTGGCAGGCGATGCGCGGTCGGGATCAAGGTGCGTGGATCGAGGAGTCGGTGCACACGCTGGAGTTCCCTCCGGCGACCAGCCGGCCGGCCGACGCGGGGCTTGAGGCGCGCTGGCAGCAGCTCCTGGAGGTGCGCGAGCGGGTCCTGAAGAGCCTGGAGATGGCGCGCGCCGAGGGGTTGATCGGCAATCCGCTCGAGGCCCGCGTGATCCTCGAAGCCTCGGGGGAGCGTCTGGCCCTCTTGCGGCGGTATCGGGATTTCCTCAACGATCTGTTCATCGTCTCGGACGTCGTCCTGCGCGACGCGCCGACCCCCGAGGGAGAGCAGGGAGCAACGGCGCCCCGGATCGAGCGCGCGCCCGGCGTCAAGTGCGCGCGCTGCTGGCATACCAAGACCGACGTCGGCCTGGACGCGGAGTTCAGGACCCTGTGCGCCCGCTGCGTGGCGGCCGTGCAGGCGATCCTGAAGATCAGGGGAGCCGGAGTGTGAGCCGCGGGACGATGCTCCGCTTGTCGTACGCCCTGCTCGCCCTCTCGGTCCTGCTCCTGGACCAGACGACCAAGGCCCTGGTGGTGTCTCGCGTGGCGCTGTACGCCTCCGTGCCGGTCATTCCTGGCCTGTTCCACATCACCCTCGTCACCAACCGGGGCGCGCTGTTCGGGTGGCTCCACACCCTTTCCGACCCGTACCGCGGCGCCCTGTTCACCATCGTGCCGGTCCTGGCGATCATCCTGATGCTGGTCTTTCAGTACCGCACGACCATCCACGACGTCATCACGCAGTCCGGTCTGGCCCTCATCCTGGGGGGGGCCATCGGCAACCTCGTCGACCGGCTCCGCCTGGGGTACGTGGTCGACTTTCTGGATGTGTTCGTGGGCGAGCACCACTGGCCGGCCTTCAACGTGGCCGATTCCTGCATCTGCGTCGGCGTGGCCTTCCTGATCCTCGATCTTCTCGCGCGCAGCGGGCACCGTCAGACGGCGCTCCCGCCGGAGGCATGACGTGTATCCCGTCCTGTTCAGTCTCGACATCGGGCGCTTCGGGAAGTTCACGATCGGCACGTATGGTCTCTTCTACGCCTTCGGCTTCCTGGTGGCGCTCCGTCTGGCCACGGCGCTCGCCCGGCGCGAGGGGATCGACAGCGCCCAGATCATCGACCTGGGGATCGTCGCTCTTCTGGCCGGTTTCGTCGGGGCGAAGGCCACACTCTACCTGGTCGACGCGCGCTACTACTACGAGCACCCGATGGAGATCCTGAGGAACCTCCGTTCGGCGGGCGTCTTCTACGGCGGGTTCGCGCTCGCCGCGGGCGCCGGCATCCTGTACGTGCGACGCTATCGGTTGCCCCTCGCCCGGGTCGCGGATGTGAGCGCGCCGCCTCTGGCGCTGGGTCAGGCGATCGGCCGCCTCGGCTGTTTCGCGGCCGGCTGCTGCTACGGCAGGAGCTGCGATCTGCCGTGGGCCGTGACCTTCAGCGACCCCGCCGCGTTCCAGCTGACCGGAGTCCCGCTGGGCGTGCCCCTCCATCCGACGCAGATCTATCATGCCCTGGCCGACTTCCTGATCCTGGGGATCACGCTCTTGGCCCTGAGACGGCGGCGCGTCCCCGGACAGGTGTTCTGGGTCTACGTTCTGGCCTACGCCGTCCTCCGCTTCGTGGTGGAAATCTACCGCGGCGATGCGGCCCGCGGTCTGTTCTTCTCGGGGCGACTCTCGACCTCCCAGATCATCGCCGTTCCGGCGGCGCTCCTCGCCCTCGCGATGCTCGTCCGCCTCGGCCGCTCGACGACCGCGCGGAACAGCCCGTAGACCATGACGGCGCGCACCCGGTCCGACGCGACCGGGCGCAGGCTGAGTGTCGACCTGCCGTCGCAGGCACATGGGGAGCGCCTCGACCGCTTACTCACCCGTCTGCTGCCCGATCAGAGCCGCGCCGCCCTGCAACGCCTGATGCGCCAGGGGAGGGTTCGTCTCGATGGACGAGCGGCGCGCCCTTCCTTGATCGTTCGCGGGGGTGAGCGCGTCGACATCGATTTCCCCTGTGCGTCGCCCTCGTCGCTGACCCCCGAGAACCTGCCCCTGAGGATTCTCCATGAAGACGCCGACATTCTGGTCCTGGACAAGCGTGCCGGGCTCTCGGTGCATCCGGGCGCGGGAACCCGCAGCGGCACCGTCGTGAACGCCCTCCTGCACCACTGTCGCGACCTCTCCGTCATCGGGGGAGTCGAGCGACCGGGGATCGTGCACCGGCTCGACAAGGACACCTCGGGGGTCCTGGTCGTCGCGAAGAACGATCACGCGCACCGCTCCCTGGCCTCCCAGTTCAAGTCACGCACCGTCCAGAAAACCTACGAGGCGCTCGTCTGGGGCAGGCCCCGGCGCGCGCGCGACGTAATCGACGCGCCCATCGGCAGGCATCCTGCGGCGCGCGTCAAGATGGCGATTCACCCGGAGGGCCGAGGGGCCCGCACGGCGTACCATGTGGTCGCGAGCTGGGATGTCGTCTCGATGCTCGAGTTGCGTCCTGAGACCGGCCGCACGCATCAGATCAGGGTCCATCTCAGCTCCATCGGGCATCCTATCGTTGGAGACCGACTGTACGGAGGCAGACGGTCGGACTCATCGGCCCCTGCGGGACTCCAGGACGCACTGACTTCGTATGGTGGCCTGGCCCTGCATGCCCGCCGCCTGGCCTTCACGCATCCACGGACCGGTGAATGGCTTGCCTTCGAGGCGCCCCGGCCGCCCGAGCTGGAACGGCTGCTCAACCGCCTCGAAGCCACCGGACGGGTCGCGCGGGGAGAGGCCCGGCCGACAGAACGATGATGAGAAGGGAATTCTCCATCCTGGGCGCCGGCCGGCTCGGACGGACTCTCGGCCGCCTCTTGGCCCGCAGAAATTACACCCCGGCCGGCCTGTCCTGCCGGACGTTGCGCTCGGCGCGTCAGGCGCGAGCGTTCATCGGCGGCGGCGTTCCGACGACTTCGAATCTCCAGGCGGCCGCGCGCGCTCCGCTCCTGCTGATTGCCACGCCGGACCGAGAGATCGCGCCGGTCGCCCGGGAGCTGGCGCGCGGGCGACTGGCATGGAATGGACGGGTCGTGGCCCACACAAGCGGCGCCCTTTCGTCTGCGGCCCTCGATCCTTTGAAGCGTCTTGGGGCGTCCGTTGCGTCCTTGCACCCGCTCGCCAGCATCGCGGCCCCGCGCATCGATGTCCAGCTTCGCGGGACCCCGTTCGCCATCGAGGGAGCCCCCCGGGCGGTGCGCATCCTGCGCCGGCTGGTCGCCGACATGGGCGGCCTGCCGGTCACGATCCCCCGCGAGGCGAAGGCGCTCTATCACCTGATCGCCTGCATCCTCTCCAACGACCTGGTGGCCTTCCTGGCGTCCGGTTTCGCAGGCGCCAGAGGGCTCGGCCTGGGGCCTCGACAGGCCGCGCGCCTCTATCTGCCGCTCATTCGCGGAACCATCGACAACGTCTCGAGCCTCGGTCCTGTCAAAGCCCTGACAGGGCCGATCTCGCGCGGGGACATCGCGACTCTCCGGCTGCATTCCGAAGCGCTCCGCACTCTTCCCGCGGATGTCCGGCGCCTCCACCGCATCCTGGCCCTCCGCTCCACCAGTCTGGCCCTGCGCGCGGGGACGATCACGGCCGAGGTCGCAGCGCGCCTGGTGCGCATGCTCGGCGCCATTCCTTGATCTGACAGTCGCTGGAAATTACATTCGGGAAATGCAGGGCCCCGGGGAGGCAACTTCCTCCGGAGGCAGCGCGAAGGGGGAGCAGGATGCGGGCGCCCGGTTCTCGGCGGCTAGATCAGATCCTTGCACACGCCATTCGGGGCCTGGGAGGGGGAGATCATTCCATCCAGCCCGTGGCACTCGGAGATGTCCGCCAGCTGCGAATTGGCGTGCAGAAGACAACAGCCGCAACTGTCCCCGTTACACACGAAGGAGCCGTTTCCGACGACCGTGGAGATCTTGTTCGGCCAGGTCGAGAGGTTCCCTTGTCGGTCGACCGCCTCGATCTTGAAGTCGAGCTGTGTGCCGCTATCGATCGGGTACGGAATTTCCTTCTTCGACCTCATGATGCAGTCGAGGAGGAAGTTCGAAGTCTGCGGATCGGCGATCGCGAACTTCCGGGTGAAGCTATTGTCGCCCTTCGTGGTATCTCCCGACTTGATCTTGTAGGTCGCACCGACGCACGCGCAGGCCTGATTGGCGAGGTCGACCGTGCAATCCTCGGGAATGAGCGACTTCTGCTCGAAAGGAAAGTCGATGGTCGAGCCATCGTCGAAGAGGACGAGCGAGATCTCGGTCGTGCTCGGCGCGGGCAGCCTGAAGCTGGCGCTGACCAGGAGCACGTTGGATTGCTGCGGCGTCGAATCCTGATCGACGACCTTGGCCGCGAAGACAATCTCGGTGTACATGCCCTCGATGAACACGCCGGGGACGGTCGTCGGGACGTCGCTATACACGATGACGCGCTGCCCCCCGACGTCCTTCACAGTCCATCCCCTGCCCGTCTGGGGCTGCACGTCCAGAATCCCGAAGTTGCAGAAGAAGGCCTGGATGATGTCCGTGAAATCGCAATCGACAGGAGCCTGGGGAAAGGAGTAGTTGGGATCGACGGTTTGGATCGAGGGCGGGTTGCCGAAGATTCTTCGCTCCGGCGCCGTGTCTTCCGTTTTGCTGCACGCGAGGGTGGCGAGCAGAGCCAGGGATGTGAGCGCTGAGACGACCTGCTTCGACGTCATCAATCCAGGACCTCCGGAGCGTTCATCGCCTCGGCCGCGATATCCCCACGGCCCGCACTCTCAACTTCCGACGGTGTCGGGATGGGATGGATCAAGCGTTGCCGGGTCTGGTGAATGACGCGGCGCGACGCGCCGCCTTTCCGGCCCGTCGTCGTCCCAGACCCCCTGAGAATCAGTCACTTGGAGCGATCGCGCACCTTCCACGCGCGCTAAGTGTACGGGGACGCCCAGGGGCTGTCAAGGTCAAATCGGCCGCCTTGCGGCACGAATACAGCATTGTATCCAGACCGGGCGGGGGATGTCCGCCGGGCGCGTCCCGCCGGGCCGGGTCGGGGAGCACGTGATGTCCGGAAAGACCATCCTGAGCGGCGACCTGAGCGCGATCAATCTCGCGGACATCTTCAGCCTGCTCGGCATGTCCAAGAAGGGGGGCGTCCTGAAGCTGGCGCGCGGGGCCGAAACGCGATCCCTGCATTGGGAGCTGGGCGAGATCGTGTTCGCGCGCTCCAACTCGGTCCGCGACAGTCTGGGCAACTTCCTGGTTCGCAAGGGGATCATCACCCCCGAGCAGAATGCGGTCTCGGCCTCGAAGATCGACGAGAACACCCGCCACGGAAAGGTGCTCGTGCGCATGGGATTCATCACGGCCGATCAGCTGCTGTGGGCCGTGAAGCAGCAGGTTCTCGAAATTGTCTACTCTCTGTTCCACTGGCGCAGCGGGCTCTTCGAATTCCTGGAGGGCGAATCGGACGCCAAGGAGAAGATCACCCTCTCGATGTCCACCACCAAGATCATCATGGAGGGCATCCACCGGCTCGACGAGTGGGCCAAGATCCGCACGCTGTTTCCCGACGACTCGGTGGTGCTCGAGCCGGTCCTGGGACCGCCGGAGGTCGCGGCCCGCCCCGATCTGGCGGCCGACGACAAGAAGATTGTTGCGCTGGTCAATGGCTCGCGCACCATCGCCGAGATATCCAACCTGTCCCGTCAGGGCGAGTTCGAGTGCTCCTCGCTCCTGTTCAACCTGGTCTCCTCGGGTGTCCTGAGGGTTCGCGGCCGCCAGGCGCCGGCCCGGCGCGCGGCACGCTGAGGGCGCCGTCCGCCATGTCTTCGAAGTCCGGGCGCTCCAGGAGCGCGACGCATTCGACATGGTGCGTCTGCGGGAAGAGATCGAGGACGCTGACGGAGCGCAGGCGCAGCCCGTCACCGCGGATCAATTGTCGCACGTCACGCGCCAGGGTCGCCGGATCGCACGACACGTAGACCACCCTCGGGATGCCAGAGGCCCGGATCGCCTCGACCACCGCTGGCGCCAACCCGGTCCTGGGAGGGTCGAGGAGGAGGGCGTCCCATCGGCCCTCCTGGAGGAGACCGGGAAGCGCCTGAGCCGCGTCGGCACACAGGAAACGCGCGTTCGACAGCCCCGCGCCCGCGGCGTTCTCCCTGGCCGCGATGATGGCGTCGCGGGATACGTCGATCCCCACCACGTGACGCGCGGCTCTCGCCAGCGGCAGAGTGAAAAGACCGACACCACAGTAGAGCTCGAGGATGGCGTCCCCGCCGGCCGGAGCGACCGTCCGGATGACCGTCTCGCGAAGGGCTCCGACGGCCGCGGCGTTCGGTTGAAAGAAGGTCCAGGCCGGGACCTTCAGACGGTCCTCACCCACCGTCTCGAACAGATGATCGCGGCCCTGCAGGATCGACTGGCCCGACGGACGATCGCGACGATCGAACTCCCGTCGCACGACGCCGACGATGCGCGGGAAGGCGCGGACGAGGTCCCGCGCGAGATCGAAGAGAGCGGGAGGATTCCCGCGCCCGGTCTCCACGATGACCAGGGTCTCCCCCGTGGAGCGGGAAATCCGGATGCCGGCCCGGCGCAGCAGGCCCCGGCGCCGCTTGGCATTCCAGGCTTTCAAGCCAAGCGTCTCCGCCCGCCGCCCGATCCAGGATCGGATGGCGTTCGCCGCCTCGGGCATGAGAAGACATCGCTCGATCGTCATGACCTCCGCCGGACGGCCGGCCCGGTGAAGACCGAGGACCTCCCCCCCTCCCGAGCCGGTTCCCCAGTCGAAGTCCATGCCGAAGCGGTACATCGTCGGCTCGCCTGCCGGGATCGCGTCCCGCACGGACGGTTCCTCCACCCCGGCGATGCGCTGGAGGGCGGCGATCACCTGACGGCGTTTCGCCATGGCCTGGGCGACCGAAGACAGGTGCTGAAGGTCGCAGCCGCCGCACTCGCCGTAGTGCCGGCAGGGTGGAGCGATCCGATCGGGCGAGACGCGCAGAATGTCGATGCAGTCGCCCTCGGCGTACCCGGCCTTCACGCGATCGACGCGCACGCGCGTGCGCTCGCCGGGCAGCGCGCCCTTCACGAAGACCACGAAGCCCGAGACGCGGGCGACGCCCCGCCCGCCCAAGGCGAGGTCCTCGATTTCGAGCGTCGCCTCGTCCCCGACTCGGGGCGGGGAGCCGACGCGGCTCATCACGCGATCACCATCGGCCCCGGTTGTCGCCCTGTCGGGAACGACCTATATTTCCAGCCGATCGCCTCGAGGAGAGAGTGGGCCGCACGACATTCGTCGCGACATCGCGGGAAGGACACGGCGCGTCGGAGGCGCATGACGAGGCTCCGCGCGCGCGCTCCATGCAGGACGTCGCCCCGAAGGACACCTGGACGGTCTTCAAGATCATGGGTGAGTTCGTGGAGGGTTTCGAGACCCTGCGCCCGATCGAGCCGGCCGTCTCGATCTTCGGCGGCTCGCGTGTTCGGGCCAACTCGAAGTACTACCGCAAGGCGGTCCAGGTCTCGCAGGCGCTCGCCCGGGAGGGATTCTCGATCATCACCGGCGGCGGGCCCGGCATCATGGAGGCCGCCAACCTGGGCGCCAGGCGCGGGGGCGGCCGGTCGATCGGACTCAACATCCGCCTGCCCTTCGAGCACCGGCCCAACCGGCATATCGACACCCTCGTCAACTTCAACTACTTCTTCGCGCGCAAGGTGATGTTCATCAAGTACGCCTGCGCCTACGTGGTGTTTCCGGGCGGTTACGGGACCCTGGATGAAGCCTTCGAGGCGCTGACGCTCGTCCAGACGCACAAGGTGGACAATTTTCCCGTCATCATGATCGGGCGCGATTTCTGGAAAGGGATGATCCGCTGGATCGAGCGCGAGATGCTCGGCCGCGGGATGATCGGCAAGGACGACCAGCGCCTGTTCACCCTGACCGACGACGCGCGGGAGGTCTGCCGGCTCGTGCGCGAGGGTTGGGCACGACGCGTCCAGTCCAACGGCGGCCGCCCGCGCTCCTGAACGCGGGCGCTCAATGCAGACGCGCCCCCTCCTCGGGACCCGTCTCGTCCAGAAGCGGCCGGCGCCCCGCGAACCCATCCGGGATGCGGTGCCAGTAGCCGATCCGCGGCTCGCAGTACTTCCAGCACAGAAAGACGATCTCCTCGTTGAACAGACAGGGGAAATCGATCAGGCCCTCCTCGGGGCCATTGACCAAGCACCCCTTCGACTGTATCTGACCGACGAGACGCTTGACCGTCTCGAACAGGCGTGGAACCACGGTGCGTTCCTCGATCGTTCGCGCCAGCTGCACGCTTCCCAAAGGCAGATTCGACTCGCGCGCCACCCGCTCGATCTCGGAGTGTATGGCTCGAAACGTCGCCAGCATCTCCTCGACCGCCGGACGCAGGCCCGGGATCAGCGCGTTGGCTTCGTCGACCGTGAAGAAGCGGGCGAACCCTCCCGTGTCGCTCATCGACTCCTTTCTCCGCTTCCGATTCTAGGCGCGGCTCATTGCCCGGGCAAGCCCCTCGGGAGTCCGCTCAGGGAGCGGGTCGGGGCGGCGCGGCGCGCTGCAGAAACAGGACCAGATCCACTCCCGGCCTGAGGGGATAGGTCTCGCGGTCGTAGCCCGGGCCGATCAGCCTCTCGACCCGGAGCGCATCGTCGGATCGGGCGATCACGACGGGCGCCCCCGGATGCTCGATGAGCGCCCCAAAATAACTGACGTCGCTGAAATCGCGCAGATACCAGTTGAGCGGCAGGTAATCGGGCGACAGGATCTCGATCGGCACGGCCCGTCCTCGCACGTCGCCTCGGGTGTACTCCTCGATGCGGCTCACCAGGTTCAGGGACTCGCGCCGCGTCTGCACGTACACGAGAGCGCTCGCCCGCTCGTCGTCGTAGCGCACGAAGGAAAGGACGTACGCGCGTCGGGCCGCGGCCATGGACGCAGCCCCCAGGAGAAGCAGCGCGATCCACCGATAGCGCCCCGATGGGGTCGGAGGTTCCGGAGCGGACCCGCGGCCCGCCCCGCCGTCGAAGCCCGCCCCACAGACGAGAGTCAGCGGAAGCACGATGTTCAGAACCAGCCAGGGCGTCTTGTAGGGAATGCTCGAGTAGAGCAGCAGGACGACGCCCGCCCAGCCCGCGACGAACAGGCCCCACGGTGAGGGCCGTTTCACGAGCAGCAGAATGCCCGCCAGCGCCCCGACCGCGACGGCCGCCTCGTCGCGCGCGAGGAGCCTCAGGAAATACCACCAGGGCTTGCCGTGCCCGTCGGCGTGCAGGCCCCGCTCTCCCCAGAGTCGCAGTGCCTGGATCGGACGCAGCAGACCGCTCATCTCGCTGAACAGATCGCTGTACAGAACGATGGCCACGGCTGCGGCCGCGAGCACGAAGGCGCACACGGCCAGCCCTCGCGGTCGTGGCAGCCCGAGGCCCCGGGCCAGGAAGAGACCCGCTCCAATCGCGAGAAAGGTCAGACCCGCGGTCTCCTTCGTCGCCACCAATGCCCCTGCCGTCGCTCCCGCGAGGAGGAGCCATGCGACCCGTCCCGAACGCAGCCCCCGAGCCAGCGTGACGATCAGGAGCAGGGTCAGGAACACGAGGTAGATCTCGTGGATGTTGTCGCGCGAGTAATACACCAGCGAAGGGGAGGTCGCGATCAGGAGCCCCGACACCAGCGCTCCGAGACGACCCGTCTCACGCCGGAGCATCCAGCAGAGCGGCGCCATCAGAGTGCCCAGGAGGGCGGGCACGACCCGCAGCATCGTCGTGGTCGTGCCGAACAGGGCGATCGGCAGCGCGCTCAGAAAATAAAGGAGGGGCCCGTGGTAGTTCGTCGGATCGTAATGGTACGACCCCTCCCGCACCAGCCGCAGCAGGAAGATGACGTTGCTGCCCTCGTCGTGATGCAGCGGCCTGGCATCGAGATGCGGCAGCCGCAGTCCCGCCGACACGACGAGCAGCACGATCGGTGCCACCCATTCCAGGGCGCCCGCCGCGCCTCTCGAGACCGCGTCCTTGCTCACCGTCGTCGGACCGGCGGCACGGTCGGGGCGCGTGGTCCGCAGACCTCCGCGATGTCGTAAATCGACGTCCCTCGACTCTCGAACGCCCTGCGGACGGCCAGCCCGCTCGCGGCGCCCTGACCGTATCGCTTTCTCTCCCTCTCCCCCACCACGACCCAGCGTACGGCGTACTTGCGAGCGAGTTCGCAGGCGCGCGGGCGGTCGCCCTCCTCGTAAATCGCCTGGACATCCGAGCGGCGCTCCTCAACCTCCCGCCAGTCCTGCCGCCACACCGCCTCGTGGTTTCCCCAGCCCAGCACCGTCGGGACGCCGCTGAACGTCGAGATGCGTGACGACCACGTGTACGGCTCACCGGTCTCTTCGAGGAGCGTTTCCCCGGGCGACGCAGCGGAGGCGATGAACCCGGCCGCCTCCGCGTCCCCGGGGAAAAGCGCCCTGAAGAGACCCTCGGCGTCGGCACCCGGTCGCTGGGCCACGCCTGCCAGGACATTTTCGTCTCGGTCCGCAGCGGCGTCTCGCGCTCGCATCCATGCGGCCGTACCCCAGATCGGATAGACCAGCGCGGAGGCCACGACCAGCGCTCTCGAGAGCCGGACGGCGAGCCGGAGCCCGGGTCCCTGGCTCCGACCGCTGTGCCGCCCGCGCACCCGGACGAGAAGGGCAGCCGACGCGACCCCGAGGAGGAGCCAGGCCAGACGATAGAGCTTGAAGACGGTGTTCATTCGATACAAATCCGTGGACTCGAACAGATCGCGAACGTAGACCAGCTCGCAGCCGATGGCCGTCGCCAGGCCTACCCCAGCAAGCACGACCACCAGACGAACTCGCGCCGGCACCGCTCCCCCGTCCCGCAGGTGGCGAAGCGCCGGACCGGACAGCAAGACGGCCGATACCGCCCCCACCAGGACGAACGGAAGGTACGCCGTGATCCATTCTCCCGGTCGCGTTCGTACCACGACACCGCCGACTCCGGCCCCGGCTCGCACCATTCCTCGCAGGAATGGAATGAACGGTACACCGGACAAACCGAGCGCCAGAGCGGTGCATACGAGCCGCCGCCCCCTTTCCGGCCCCGGCAGCGCCAGCACGACAGCCAGCGACACGCCGGCAATCACCGGAAAGTCCCACGGATGCGTGGCGAGCAGCGCGCCGGTCAGCATGGCAAAGCAGGCGGCGCGCGCGCCTCGAATCGACGCCGCCTCGGCGGTGCCGCCGGAATGCCCTTCGGCCGCCACCGGCTGTGGCGTATCGGCCATCACCAAAGCCAGCGCGCACGCCGCGACAGGGAGGGCGATGACGTACGGGTGCAGGTCTCCCCACAGCATGCTGAACCAGGGGACCTCCGTGATGGCGCCGTCGATGGCCCGCGACGTGGCGAACCAGTCGAACGGCGTGCTGCCGGACCACCACGTGCGCTGTCGGATCCATTCTCCGTTTCCGGCACCCAGGACGAGAAGCGCCGCCGCCAGACCGCCCGCGGCGCGACCGGTGAGCGCCAGACCCGCCCCGAACACCGCCGACCACAGCAGCGCATGCTGGAGGGACACCGCGGTGACGAAGAATCGCGCCGGCTCGGCTCCGGCCGCGCGCACCAGAAAGGCCACCATCGCGTATCCGAAGTGATAGTAGGACAGCTCCTTCCCCGCGAACCAGGGATCCATCACAGGCAGCCCCCCGCTGCGCAGACAGGCTCGCAGAAGGGCGTAGTCCATGAAGCGCTCGCTGTCGGGATCGACGGCGGGATTGTGCCTTTCGAGCCAGGAGAACACGAGAAGACCCGAGACGAACAACACCTCGACCCGGATGATCCACCGGATGCCGCGCCTCAGAAAATCCCCGAACCGGTCGCTGGAATCGATCGCCATCGCCGGCGACGCCGGCCGCAAACCGAAGGCCGCCCCTGCCGTCAAGCACAGGGTGAGGGCGATCGAGAGGATGGCGATACCCGTGGTCAGGGGCTGGCCCGCGGCTCCGGCCAGCATCCAGGCGATCCACGACCCCATGATCACGCCGAAGCAGCGGCTCAGGGAATAGCCGCGGTCGGGCAGGCGCGGGAGCAGACGGTGCAGCAGCGGGAAGACCGACCAGCCACAGAGGGTCGTGACCGCGTAGCCACGCAGGAGCTCACGCATGTGGTGCCGTGAGTCATTCCCCCAGGAAGAGCACGTCGATCCTCCTGCGGCGCGGTCCGTCCATCTCCATCAGGAACAGACTCTGCCAGGACCCGAGCACCAGCTGGCCCTCCGCCACCGGGATCGTGAGGGAATGGCCGAACAGCACCGCCCCGAGATGGGCGGTGGCGTTGTCGTCGATGCGGTCGTGGTGGAAGCCCTCCGGCGGTCTCATCGAGTCGGGCAGACGCGACGCCAAGCGAACCAGATCCTCCTTCAGCCCGGCCTCGTCCTCGTTCACGCAGAGACCACACGTCGTGTGCGGGACGGTGATGACGGCCAGACCGCGGGCGAGGGCGGCACGCGCCAGGAGGTCTCTGATCGGCGCGGTTACGTTGACGATGGCGATTCGCGCCGGCGTCTCGACCGGTAGGGAGGCGCTCCCGATGGTCACGTGGAGCCCCTCGGGTTCCTATTTCGCCCCGCCGAGCAGGAAGGTGACGCCGAGATCGGCGTCGGCCGAGTAGAACGGATCGCGGGACACCAGATCGCCGTGACCGTGCCAGCGCCAGAACAGGACGTCGAAGCGAATGCCGATGCGCGGGGAGATGAAATACTTCAGGCCGCCGCCGGTCTTGTAGACGGTGGAATTCTCGCTCGTCCCCTGACTGTCGAGCCCCATCCGCCCCAGGCCAAAGACCACGAACGGCGCCATTTTCTGGCGTCCCTTGGGCTGGAAGATGCGCAGGTAGGTCGCCACGTACTTGTCGACATCGTAGCTGACATTGGCGAGATTGGTGCTGTCGGTGGACAGCGAATCGTAGTCCAGCTCGAATTCCGAGTTCGCCTTCACGTGGTAACCGAATCGCAACCCGTAGCCGACGGACGACTTGAGATTAGACGAGTTGCTGAAGCGACTGTCCACCCCGTACGCTCCGAACTCCCATTGCTTCTCGGTGTCGCGCGCGAACGCCGCCCCCATGCCGAGGGCGACGGCGAGCACCAGGATCGGCAGGACCAGAGCGAAACGACAGCGGGCGGGCGACATATCGATCCTCCATGGCTTCCGGCCGATGGCGGCGCCGGGGCGGCGATTCCACGCCATCCTCTCGACATTCCGGGCTGGGGACGGCCGGGAACGCAGGAGTATCCTCCGCCCGGCGCTCCGAATCAACTGGAAAATGCCGTCGCTTGCGGCTGGCCGGTCGCGCCATCGACGCACCGCGTGGCTCCTATTGACACTCGTCCGATTCACGGCTACACACGGATCGTGAGATGTTCGAGAGCCGTTCTCGCGCTCGTGGCTTCCGCGGCGATCGCTCCGTTCCCGACGGCCTCCGGGAGCGCCGAGGACGTCCTGGTGGAGGTCGTGGCGCCTCCGCAGCATCCCGGCTACCATCCGGTCTTCTCCCCTGCATCCCTGCGTGACGCTCTCGCCCGCTTCACCGGCGCTGCCTGCGATCCGGCGGCGATCGAATCGGAGCTCGCGCCCCGTTATCGCTTCCTGGGGTACGTCCCCTCGTTCGAGATCGAGTGCACCGCGTCCGGCCCGCACGTGCGCGTGCGCGAGAGCAGCCACACGGTCGATCTGATCACCTTCGACTCCTCCGAGCTGACGCGTATCGGCGTGGAGCCCAATCCCGACTACGAGGAAAAAAAGACCCTCTACCCGGTCCCCGCGGACGCGCCTCGGGCCCTCCTGCGGAGCCTCCTGATGACCCGCGAAGGGGATCTGTACAACACCGAGCGCTATCGCGCCGACCGCGAGGCCCTGCAGAAGATGGGCTATATCGTGGTGTTCATCCCCGGTGAGCAGCAGGAGTCCGCCGCCTATCCAACGGGCGGCTATCTCATCCAGAGCCTGACTCCGCACGCGCCGGGAACCGAGGAGCGCCGGCGCAAGACCAACTATCTGGGCGGGACCGGGTCGTACGCGCCCCGGCAGAAGGGGGAGGTCGGGCTCCTGTATCAGAAGGACGACCTGATCGGCGACCTGGATCATCTCACTTTCGCGCCGACCTACAACGCCGGCGCCGGCGGCGATCTTGCCTACGTGGCTCCTGTGCTCGCATCCCGTGCGGAGCCGCACCGGCTTTACGATGTCGACCTGCGGCTGTTCTCGGAGTTCCAGCATGACCGGCTGCTCGAAGGTGTCGAAACGGACGAACGCCAGACGGGATACTCCGTCACCCTGGGCGCGCGGCCGCTGCGGATGCCGGCACCGCATGCTCTGAGACTTCAGATCGGGTTCCGGCGCGAGCGGGTCTCGCTGGCGGAGACGCCCGCCGGCGAGGAAGGGGGCGACAGCGACCGCGTCCTCGTCGGGGCGACCTACGAGTGGCGGCACACCTACCGCTGGCCCAGTCTGTCGGCGCGCCTCGAGCCCGGCGTCGAATGGATCGTGGGAGCCACCGGAGGCGAGCGCACCTTCGTGCGTCCGACGCTCGACAGCCAGCTTCATGCGCGCTTCGCTTCCGGGATGGAGGTCGATCTGCATCTTCATGGCGGCACCATCGATCGCAGCGTGCCCTCGTACGAGCTCCTGAGTCTCGGGGGACCGACGACCGTCCGCGGCTTCCGGGAGGACACGTTTCTCGGCCGCGACCTGGCGTCGTTCCAGGCGGAGCTGTGGCTGCCGTTCGCCCGACCGGTGTTCACGAGCGCGCCGCCGGCGCCCGGGCAGGAGCACGACCGCGTTCCCATGGAGCCACGTGCCGCGCGCCTGTTCAAAGTGGCCCTGTTCGCCGACGGCGGCTACGTGTCACGCACGATCGCCGGTACTACGGAGTCGCTTTTCGGCGCGGGTCTGGGGATCCGGTTCATCGTGCCCCATCGGCCCCTGGTCATCCGCGCGGATTACGGGCGGGGGCTCGGAGTGAACGGCGGTGACTGGTTTCCGTACGTGACCATGGGCTACCGCTATTGAGCCGCCTCCTCCGGCCGCGCTCCCTCCGGGAGATTGGCTCACAGATAGCCCGGTGTCAGGGCCATTCCTCCAAAGATGGTCGCGATCCACACGGCTTGCCAGGGACTGATGCGTTCGCCGAGGGCCAACCGCGCATAGATGAGAGTGACGACCGGGTAGGCGCCGCTCAGGGGCGTGGTCAGCGAGACCGGACCGTATCGCGTGGCCACGATGAAGCCGACGTCGCCCGCCGCGAGCATGCCCATCGGCAGAAGCGCGCGCCTCCATTCGTGGGCCTCGGCATCCTGCGGCCGGCCGCGCAACAGACCGTAGACTCCGAGCGTCGCGAGACCGCTCATGACGCTGAAGACCAGAGCGTCGGCCTCGTCGGCCCCCGGATGCTGGTAAGCCGCCTTCAGGAGCGTGGAGGAGCACCCCCAGCAGACGACGGCGATGAACGACAACGGGATCCAGCGGCTGCCGGTGGGGCGCGATCCTGGATCGGGCGGCGCGTAGGAGAGACCGATGCATCCACCGATCACCAGAGCGACACCGGCGTATTGCCAGCCGGAGAGCTCCTCGCGCAGGAACAGGCGGGCGAACACGACGGTCAGCGCCGGGTACGCGGCACTCAGCGTCCCGACGATGCCGATCGGCCCGTAGACGATCGCCTGGAAATAGAGAAGCCATCCGATGCCGTCGAACAGATAGGCCAGAACGCAGGTGCCTCCGAACGCCGAGAGCGGGGAGAGGGGCAATCCCGCCTGGTGAAACCGCGCGTAATACGACAGATTGAGGACGACGCGGGCCGCGATGAAGTAAAGACAGAAGCGGGCTGGCGGTACTTCTGCGATATATTTCTTGACCAGGCCCTGGCCGAGCCCGTAGAGAACCAGACTCACGAAGGTCGGTATCAGCCAGATCGCCATGGCGCGGTCCGTCTCCGTCGCGGGGCGGGAGCGCGAGCGGGGCGCATCATAGACGACGGCCGCGCGCCGCCGCAACGACGGCGGGAGCTCCAGGAGGCGCGGGCATCGGGCGGGACAACGACGTGGACCAAGCGGCCGACCAGCGCAGCGCGGAGTTGCTCCGTCTCCTGACGGCGCATCGCATCGAAACGGAGGCGCGCTACCGCTTGGCGCTGTCGCAGCAGACATCGGGCTCCGCCGCGGGCGACAGCGAGGGCGTGCACGGCTGGAAGGCGAGTCGCGAAGGCGGCGCCGATCTGGCGGTCCTGCAGGCGCTCGACCGCACGCTGCGGCAGATCGACGCCGCGCTCGCGCGGCTGCACGCCGGTCGCTACGGTCAGTGCGCCGGGTGCTCCGAGCCGATCCCCTTGGCCCGGCTGAAGGCCCTCCCCTTCGCCACGCTCTGCGTGCCCTGCCAGGAACGGAGCGAAGGGGTCCCCCGTTGAGCGACGCCCCGGCAGGGGCGCGATTCAAGGCGCGCGCCGGACTCCTCGGCGTCCTGGGGCTGCTGTACGCCTCCGGTTGCGGCGGACCCTACGGGACCGAGAACTACGTCGGGCAGGCGGGCCCGGGTCTCATGATCCTGCTGCTGTTCGTCCTCCCGTGGGTCTGGAGCGTGCCGATGGCCCTGGCCACGGCCGAACTCTCCTGTCTGCGGCCGGTCGAGGGAGGCTTCTACCGCTGGGTGCGCGAGATCTTCGGAGAGTACTGGGGTTTCCAGGCGGGCGTCTGGGCGATGATCGCCTCGCTACTGGACAACGCCCTTTACCCGGCTCTGTTCGGCAGGTCCCTTCTGCACTGGTTTCCCGACATTCCGTGGTGGCAGCAGAACCTGGCCGCCGTGGGGTTCATTCTCGTCCTGACCTTCCTCAACTATCGGGGCATCGAGATCGTCGGCGCGGCCTCGGTGTGTCTCAGCCTCTTCCTGATGGCCCCCCTGCTCTGGATCATCGTCGCCGGCTGCCTGCACGCGCGGCTCAATCCGCTGGTCCCGTTCCGGGCTCCCGGTGTCGACGGGCTCGCCGGTTTCGGTTCGGGGCTGGCGCTGGCCATGTGGTTCTACTCGGGCATGACGGAGATCAGCACCGCCGCGGAGGAAATCAAGCGGCCCGCGAGGACGATCCCGCTCGGCCTTGCCCTCATCGTCCCGATCATCATCCTGAGCTATGCGGCTCCGACTCTCGCCGGCCTGGCCGCCGTCGGTCAGTGGGATCGCTGGACGTCTGGTTATTACATGGAGATCGGACGTATCCTCGGAGGGCATGTCCTGGAGACCTGGGCCTTCCTGGGCGGCATCGCCAGCTACACGGTCATCTTTCTCGCCTATCTCGTCTGGTATTCGCGGCTGACCTGGGCGATGGCCGAGGATCGCTACCTGCCGGCCGTTCTGACCCGGCTGCATCCGCGATACGGCACCCCCTATCTCACGCTCCTGGGCTACGCGATCGTTTACTCGTTCCTCGTATGGTTTCCCTTCGAGAGACTCCTGGTCGTGGACATGTGGGTGACCGGGGCCTACTCGATCACCACCCTGGCGATCCTGGCGCGTCTGCGCTCCAGGTCGCATCCGCAGCGCGCCGGCTTCCGGATCCCGGGAGGGAAACCGGGCGCCTGGGCCGTGCTGATCCTGCCCGCCACCACCTGGCTCGTTGCGCTTTACGCCACGGCCCGACAGGATTGGCCGGCGGGAACGGCCGCCCTATTGAGCGGCTCGCTCATCTATGCGGTGCTGCGACTCGTGCGTCGTCATCGATTGCGACTCGAGCCGGAGAGGGTTTGACTGCGAGGCCGGGGCCTGGCGTCCCCAACGGGATTTGAACCCGTGTTACCGCCTTGAAAGGGCGGTGTCCTGGGCCAGGCTAGACGATGGGGACGCGATGGCGGCAGACGGGCGATATGGTACTCGATGTGCCTCACCCGTTGAAGCGTCCGAGCATCCTCGGACCATTGTGAGCGACCTCGGGATGTGATAATCATGCGTGCGGCCCCTGCCGCGGCGCCACCATTCCACCGAGGAGGATCCATGTCCACGAGAATCGTTCGGATCGCAGGTTCCATGCTCGTGATCGCGTCGTTCGCGCTTGTGTCGAGCGCCCTGCTCTCGAGCAGCCCGAAGCGCGGACCGTACGAATCGGCTCTCGCGAGCTCGGCCGCCGGCATGGCGATCGCCGCTTCGAGCTGCAACAACAAAACGTGCGACTTCCGGCTGCGCAAGTTCACCTGCGTTTCCGCTGCCGGTCAGAATTGTCAGCTGTTCAGAGGGGGATCGGACTGCACGCCGACGACCTGCTCCTGAGTGGGGAGAGTTGGTGAGCCGTGCTGGACTCGAACCAGCGACCCTCTGATTAAAAGTCAGATGCTCTACCGCCTGAGCTAACGGCCCATCACGTGTGTGAGAAGGACTCCCGGCACGCCGCGGAGGGGCGCAGTATACGACAGGTCGGGGCCGGGGCGCCTTCACAAGGGGGGCCGCCGGTCCTGTGTAGTAAGATGTCCGGAACTCTTCAGTCGGCGTGTTTCACAGAGGGCAACGACGGAAATGAGCGCGAAGAGCGGCATGGACCTTGAGGCGACCCTGCCGGGCGCCTCCTACTGCGACCCCGGGGTCCTGGAGCGCGAATGGGAGCGTGTCTTCCAGCGCTCCTGGCTGTGCGCGGGACGCGAGGAGCGGGCGGCGGCTCCGGGCGAGTACTTCACCCTGACGGTCGGGCAGGAAAGCGTCCTGGTGGTCCGCGATCGCGAAGGACGGCTGCGCGCCTTCTACAACGTCTGTCGACATCGAGGCGCGCGCCTCTGCCCGGCCGAGGAGGGGCGTCTCAAGGGCGCGGTGAGCTGCGCCTATCACGCCTGGACCTATGCCCTCGACGGCCGACTGATCGGCACGCCGCATCTCGCCGCAGGCGAGGCCTTCCCCAGGGAGGACTTCTCTCTCGTTCCGGTGGGTCTGGAAACCTGGGGCGGGTTCATCTTCATCAACCTCGAGGGCGAGCGTGCCGCGCCGCTGAGTCAGCACCTGGGGACGGCGCCGGAGCGCTTGAAGCGCTACCCGCTGGACACCCTGAAATCAGCCTCGCGCCAGGCGCACGAGGTCGATTGCAACTGGAAGATCCTGGTCGAGAACTATCAGGAGTGCTACCACTGCCCCGGCGTCCATCCCGAGCTCTGCGACCTGGTTCCGCTCTACCGCCGGGGCATCGTGGACGCCTCCACTTCCGACGTCGTGGCCTATTTCCGCGAGGGGGCCGGAACGTTCACGCGCACGGGAACCACCCGCAGGCCACTTCTCTCGGGTCTGAACGATGAGGAGAAACGCAAGTACGACGGAGAGCTGATCGTCCCCACGATGATGCTCAACCTGTTCCCGGATTACGTGCAGTACCGGGTCCTCTGGCCGTTGTCCCCCGGACGCACCCGGATCGTCACCGAATGGCTGTTCGAGCCGACCACGATGACGCGTGACGACTTCGACCCGTCGGACGCGATCGAGTTCATCAATCTGATCGCGCGGCAGGACTGGGACGTGTGCGAGCTGGTGCAGAAGGGCGTCGGCTCCCGGGCGCACCGGCAGGGGATCTACACGCCCCAGGAGGAGCATTCCGCCGCCTTCAAGTCCTGGTATCTGGATCGGTTCGGGAACGGGTCCGATTCAGGACCGCAAAGACCAACGGGCCACTGAGGAGACCGGCAATCCCCGGCCAGACCAGGTGCCGCGCCCCGATCGGCACGCCCGCCCAGCAGATCAGGAACGGGCCGACGCAGATGGCGATCGCCCCCGGCCACCCCCCGGGAACCCGGAAGCGTCTCGGCAGATCGGGGCGCGTCCATCTGAGTCGCAAGAACGCCGAGTAGATCAGCGTGTAGATCCCGAGATTCAACCACTGGTTCCAGACCACGATGTCGACGAAGCGATCGACCGCGAGCGCCACCCCCGTGTAGGCGACCCCCGCGAACAGGATCGACATCCACGGCGCCCCCGTCCTCCGTCCGACGGCGGCGAACAGGGAGGGGAAACGCCTTTCCTCCGCCAGGACCAGGGGAACGCGGGTGTTGATCATCAGGGCGCCGTGGAACAGCGACGCGTTGCTCAGAAGGGCGCCCAGCGCGATCCAGCCGCCGAGCCAGGGCCCGCCGACCCGGCCGGCGAGGGTCGTGAAGTGATGATCGGTCCATCTCGCGTAGTCGGGGTCGACCGCCGCGCCGACCGTCACTGGCAGGATGTAGCTCAGGAAGATGCACGGAAGGGCCAGGGCGTAGGCCCGCGCGTAGGTCCGGGTCGGATCGATCACCTCTCCGGCGACGATCGACACCGAGTCGAGGGTGTTGTAGCACCACATCCCGAGCATCAGGGCCAGGCCGAGCGCCTCGAGGGTCCCGCGACCCTCCGCCACCAGGGGCGTCACGGCTGCCGGGCCGAGATGGGGGGTTCCGAGGGTGACGAACAGGACGAAGGGCGCCAGGATGAACAGCGTGAACCCCAGCGCCACCCGTCCCCCGGCGCTGATGCCGCGCAGGTTGATCCCGACGAACAGCCAGATGAAGATCACCCGGATCAGCCGCCCCTGCCCGGCGCCCAGCCAGGGTGTCCAGTACCTCAGGTACTCCTCGAACATGATGGGATAGATCGAGGTGTCGGCCAGCATCTTGATCCAGTACCACCAGGCCGCCTGAAACCCCCAGAACTTTCCGAACGCCATCTCGACCCAGCGGAAGAAGCCGCCTTCGACCGGCACAGCGCTCGACAGCTCGGTGGCGACCAGAGTGTGCGACAGACCCCAGAACAGGAGACCGACGAGAAGCATCAGCGCGGCCGCCCCGGGACCCGCGTCGCGCACCATCACCTCCAGCCCGAAGGGCCCCGAGGAGACGAACACGAAGATCGTCCCCGCCAGCGTGACGATGCCCAGCCCGCGATGGAGCGTTCTCCTCGAAGGGTCCGACATGGCGCCGAGTCTACAAAAAAAGAGGCCCTTGCGGGCCTCTTGGATGGAGCACGAAGCGAAGCGGTCCCTCTACGGACAGGTGATCGGTGCGACCTCGATGTTGTTGTTGGCGCCGCGGCCGAGCACGGTGTGGGCCCCGGCGACGGTGCTGCTGTGACCGACGAGATAGTAGTGCATCGCGTTCGGCAGCGGCGCCGCGGTGGTCGTGAAGGTCTGGGTGCTGCCGACCGCCGCCCCGATCCCGGTGTCGCAGAGGAGGGTGACCAGCGAGGCGAGGCCCGTGTCCGGCGCGCCTGGCGTGGTCGCCTGGCCGTCGTCCGACTGGGAGCCGCGGAACAGGTCGTACCCGGACAGAGGGGCCGGCTGCGGTCGCGCCAGCCAGGTCAGGGTGGTGGTCGAGGTCGTACGGTCGTGCGTCACCGTCAACCCGAGATCCAGAGCGTCGCCCGTGTAGATCTTCAGCGCGGCGCTGGCCCCGGTCGTCGTGGTGCAGGCGAGGTTGCTGCTGCAGCGTGCCATCACCTGGTAGCTCGTGTCGGCAGTCGGCGAGTCCTTGAAGATCGACTGGGCCGAGAAGTTCTGCGCCACGACGCCGTTCCTGATGAATTGGAACTCCGACTCGCCGTCGGCACACCCGCCGGGATTGGTGGTGCCGGCGGCGGAGAATTCGACGGTCTCCCCCTTCTCGTAGATGCCGTTGTTGTTGGCGTCGTTGACCGCCAAGCTGACCGCGAATCCCTTATCACCCTGGGTCGGGTCGCACTTCCCCGCCGGGGCCGTAGCGCATGTCGAGGCGGGTTCCGCCTTGGTGTCAGCGACCGGCACGACCTGCGCGGGGATTGGGCCGGTTACGGGGATGTCGTCGACCCAACAGCCGTCATCGTTTAAGGTTTTTTTCCCACAGGTCCCCCTGCCCGGCCCGTATGTCTTATAATCCTTTGACGGACCGTTGAGGTCGAACTCCCAGTTCGAAGCGATCCAGCGGATCTGGACGCGCGCCCCGAGGTAGTTCGCCAGGTTGAACTTGCTCTGCACCCACAGGGCGCCGCTGGCCGGAGCCAGGCTGCCCTGCACCCCCGGTCCGGGGCATCCAAAGGTCGTGCCGATACCATAGGCGCTGCCGCAATGCGACCAGATGCCAAGAGGCCAGCACATCGTCTCGTGGACGCCTCGCGGCGCCGGCGGCGCCGTCCCGGTGTCGGTCGGCGTGACGTTGCAGTAGGTCACGCGAGCGCCGTAGTGGCTCCAGACCTCCGGAATGTGGTCGTAGACGTTCTCGAACGGCGCCAGCTTGTCCCAGTTGCCCCAGGTATCGCCGCTGCCGGGTGTCGGGTCGGGGTTCTTGTCGACCCGTATCTGCACGTCGCCGTAGTCGACGGCCGTCCCGCGCGGGATGTCCGCCTGGCTGTTATCCATCATGTCGGCGATGTGGTAGAAGGAAAGAACGAGATCCCCCGCCTGTGGGAGCGGTGTCAGGTTGATAGGCTGCGTGGTGAAAGCGGCGATCTCGCGGAAGCTCGTGGTGTCGCCCAGACGGCTGTTGAGATCGGTGTGCCTGCCATAGTGCAGCGAGTTGTTGCCGGAGTACGCCATGTTCCCGTCCGTCGCCGTGGTCATGAACGCGGTCGAGGAGGTTCCGGGCGCCACGTGCGTCGCCGGGCAGGTGCCCGCCGGGCAATGGATGTGCCAGTCCATGTCGTTGTCGGGGTCGATCCGACAGCCCGGGTCCGATGGCGGCACGATGTACCCTCCGCAGCCGATACCGGCGATCGAGTTGATTCCGCCCAGGGCGCTCCCGACCGTATAGCCGAACGTGTCGTTCAACACGCCGTTGCGGCCGTCACTCAGATCCACGACCCCGTTACCGTCCGTGTCCGTGTCGAAATCCTCGAACAAGGTGCCGGCAGGAATCGGTGGATTGTGGGTCGGACGACCGGGAACCGGGGTGACCACGCTGCCGACCGGCGTGTCGAGGTCGAGCAGCGTCTGGAAGTTCACCTGCTTCGCGGTTCCGAGCGCCTCGCGTGACGTAAGGTTCAGCGTAAAGTCGCCTCGGGCCGGGTCGGCCGCGACGGTCGTCTGCGTCGTCTGGGAAACCGTGTACTCGAACGGCCTGCGCTGTCCGCCGATGTTGGCGGTATTGACCACCGCACCGACGGGCAGGTTGCCGATCGCTACGGCCGGCTTGCTGATGCACTGGATATCCGAGTCGGCGCTCGCGAGATAGAAGGTGACGTTGGTCAGGTTCACCGGACCGGCGTTCTTGACGACCACCGTCATCTCGCACTTTTCCCCGGTGTCGCAGAAGCCGTCGTGGTCCCCGTTCAGATCGTTGACCACCGCCGCCTGGACGATCAGGTTCGGAAGCGGCAGCTGCCGGCAGCCGACCGCCACGCCGAACGACACGACGTCGTCGGGGATGCCGTTGTTGTCGCCGTCGACCATGAAGGGCGAGTCGCAGGCGTCACCCACGCCGTCGTTGTCGGAGTCGGCCTGGCGGAACGTCCCCGGTATGATCGCCGGATTGTAGACTGTGGGGCAGTCGTCGACCACATCGGGCACGCCGTCCACGTCCTCGTCGTCGTCCCTCGTGGAGCACCCGCCGCTGTTGACCGTCCCCATCCGCTGACAGGTCTCCGGGCCGATGTTGATGCACGTGCAGTGCTGGCTGCTCGCTGTGCAGACGATCGTCGGAGTCTCCTGGCAGATACCTGTCGGCGTCAAGCAGTCCGCATCGCTGGTGCACTGGGTGCCCGAACGGTTGCACGAGCCGGTCGCCAGGAGCTGGGCGTGGGCCCCGTTGCAGTCGCCATCGCAGGCGTCGCCGAGACCATCCCCGTCGCTGTCGGTTTGCGCGGGGTTCGGCGTGCGCACGCAGTTGTCCTGGATGTCCTTGACCCCGTCCCCGTCGCGATCGTTGTTCGTGCTGTCGCACGCGGTGCCCCGCGTGCCCTGGCCCGGGGTCTGGAACGGGTTGTAGACGTCCTTGCAGTTGTCGAGAGCGTTCACGACGCCGTCGAAGTCGACGTCGTCGAGATCGCACGCGTCCCCGACTCCGTCACCGTCCGAGTCCTGCTGGTTGGCGTTGGCGACACCGGGACAGTTGTCGCAGGCGTCGCCGATCAGGTCGCCGTCGGTGTCGGTCTGAGTGGGGTTGTAGTCGAACTTGCAGTTGTCGACCGCGAAGGCGATGCCGTCGCCGTCGAGGTTGTCGAAGTCGTTCTGCGCCACCACGCCGTTGCCGTTGCCGTCGCACTGCGGGTCCTGGTAGTAGAACTCGATGTTCTGGTCCCCCGTCGTGACGAACAGCGTCGTGGGCGTGTTGATCGCCTGGCTCACCGGGACCGAGCCGACGAACAGCCCCGAGCCGGCGGGCGTCTCGGTCAGGGTGAACGATTTGATCGGATGCAGCGCGGTGATGACCCCGGTGCTGAAGGGACGCGCGTCGCTGCTGGAGGCGGCGAGCACCTGCACGGTGCCGGCGCCGGTGCGCTTCGGGTCGTTGACCGTGACCGTCAGCGAGTCGCTGCACTCGTACAGGTTGGTCCGGTCGACCGACAGAGTGGCGCACTGCTGGCCCGCCGGCTGGCCGGGCTGCCCGAACCGCTGGCAGGCCGGAGTATGCGCCGGAACGAAGGCCCCTTCGTCGAGCGGGTGGCGCTCGTCCCACTCGAAGACCACGTCGTCGATGCCGATGCCGTAGTCGGCCGCGTTCGTGGAGGTCTCCACGTTGAAGAAGCCGATGCCGATCTGCCAGCGCACCCCCGGATTCACGTCGAACGGCGTGACCGCCGCGGTCGGCCCGCCGGGCCCGGTCACGGGCGAGGTGAACCCACCGGCATAGGTCACCAGGTCGAAGTCGAGATTACGCACCGGACCCGACACGTTGTTGGTCCAGGGCGTCCCGTCGCCGGCCATGACCACCGGCGCGGTATCGATCGGGTACGGCAGGAGATCGGGTGGGGCGGTCGGAATCGGCGACGAGCTGTTGATGTTCGAGTTCTGCGTGAACCCGGTGAAACCGGTCTCGTCGCCGCTCAGATTCTTGCCTGCCGAGCTCAGCGACCCGTCCGGATCGTTCAGCGGCCCGAAGGTCCGCTGCGGGAACGGTCCGGCCGGCCAGTACCCGCCGCCGCCCGAGCCTTCCAGGAACCCGACCGCGTAATCGTTGCCGCCGTAGCTGAGGTCGAATTCCTGGCACATGATGCAGTTGCCGGTGTCGTCCTCGACGTTGTTGTCGACGTTGAACGTCAGGCCGGTCTGATCGTTCCGGGTCTGGATCTCCACGTTGAAGCCGAAACGCTGGAACTCGGCGGTATAGGGCAGATTGCGGCTGTCGGGCGTCTGGTGGACCTTGGCGATGATCGGCGACAGCAGGAAGTCCTCGACGTACTCCGTCCCCGGCGGCGTGCCTGGGTCGGTCGCCACGAGATGGTTGTCGCAGGTCCCGCCCGCCCCCGGCGTGGCCGGGTTGCCATCCCCCGTGTGCCAGATGCCCATATGGGTCGCGTCGCTCTTGGTCTGGAAGCCGCACACGCCGGTGGTGTCGTACTCCCACGCCTGCGCCGGCGCCAGGCCGGCCCGGCTGGCGGACTGGCGGAAGGCGAGCCAGCCACCGTCGTTGAGATCGAAGTGGAACGGCACCTTGTCCGAGCCCGGTGTCGGCCCGGTGCTGGAGAACAGGATCCCCTTGTCGAGCAGGTTGTTCGGAATGGTGTCGAACTCGTTGGGATCCCTCGTGCCGTTGCCATTCAGGTCCTCGCCGAGCGTGTTCGTGACCAGCCCGCCCTGTCCCGCCGCGAGGAACATCGAGCTGAAGGTGATGTCCTCGTCCGGATTCACGATCCCGAGGAACGGGTCGGTGTGATCGGGGCGATCGATCTGCAGATTGCGGTTGAAGTCGCGGATCTCGCGCACGTTCCCCTGCGGGTAATCGGTCGAGTAGTGGAAGGTCTCGTCGTCCGAGTTCAGGGCGTGCCGGAAGGTGAAGGTCTGCCGCGGCAGCTGGATGTTCCCCGAGGAGGCCTGCAGCGTCACCGTCAGGTCGACGATCCGGTTGGCGACGGCGATCGGCGCCAGGAGGGCGGGATCGATCCGCAGGGCGAAGGTCGCCGCCGTGATCTGCCCGCCGGGTATGCGCCCGATGTTCTGCGGCGAGTTCAGCACGCGCACCGCCGCCGCGCCGGGACCGCCGACGGAAAGGTTGGCGCTGACCTCCGTGAAATCCTGATCGCGGTTGGAGTTCCCGAACGTCACCGAGTAGGTCAGGTTCTCCCCGGAATCCAGGTACTGATCGTGGTCGCAACCGCCGCCGATGAAGTCCTGCTGCGTCCAGTCCTGGTTCTCGATCTGGAAGCGCCAGGCCACCAGGTTGGGCGAGCAGGAGATGCGCGCCGAAGCCATCGCCTCGCGCGGGGTGTCGCTGTAGCGCACGCGGACGAAATACGGCTCGTCCGCCGTGTTGCCGTTGGTCTCCAGGATGCCGTTGAAGCTTGCGGCCGGCTTCCCTTCCCGGACCGGGATCGGAACCGAGACATAGGTGTTCCCGTTGGCATTCACGGCGAAGCCCTGCTCCGTGTCGACCACCGTGCCGTCCTTCTTGATCACCTCGTAGGTGGAGGCCAGGACGACGGCTGCGGCGTTGGTCGCCGTGTCGAAGATCGTGGAGGTCAGCTGGTCGGCGCAGCCGTACAGGCTCTTGTCGAGGCGCGCCGTGCTCGCCGGGAATGTGCGCGGCGAGCCGCCGATCGTCTGCGTTCCGATCCCCTGAATCGGACCGGCCAGGATGAGACCGTACGGCTGGCCGTTGGCGTCCAGAAGACCGTTGCCGTTCGTATCCTCGTTCGGGCAGGTCCCGACGTTCAAGCCCGTGCAGCAGGCCAGCGGGACCCCAGCGGCGGTGCAGCCGAGGTTCTGATTTTCGAGACGGCCGTCGCCGGTGCACGTCCCTGCGCCGGCTGCCGTGCAGCAGCTGAAGGGGCTCCCCGCGCCCGTGCACTGCGTGTTCCCGGTGTCCTCGTTGGCGCCCGAAATCGCGGTGATCTGCCCGGGGGTCGCCCCGCCGCTGCCGCGCTTCACGCGCACCCTCCAGGTGCCGACGACCAGCTGCGAGTCGGACGGATTGCCGTCCCCGTTGACGTCGGCCGTCAGATGGACCGCTTCGACCGGGTTCTTGTTGTCGCCCACGTCGGGGGTGCCGAGTGTTCGCGGCTGGCTCCACTGCCCCACCTTGACGCTGCCGATCTGGTAGTCGTTGCCGTCGTAGATCACGTTGTCGTTGGCGCTGCTGGCCGGGCAGACGGATCCGTTCGGCGCGATGTCGCCCGAGAACAGGCAGTTATCGGGCCCCGGTGATTCGACCTCCAGGTCGAGATCGTTCACGATGGCGCCGGCGGCGCCCACGCCGGTCGCGGTGCTCGGCGGGTCGCTGTACGCCATGGCGATGCGCAGCTGTCCCCGCGTCACGATCTGCGTGGGACCGACCGTCCCGACCGCATCCGACACCACCTTGAAGGTGTGCTCGTTGCCGGTCGCGGGGCTGGCGTTGTTGATCGGCGGCTCGCCGGTGGCGATATCGTCGTAGATCAGCAGGCCGGCCGCCGGATACTCGATCGTGTCCGGCGAGCCGATGCCCTTCCCGGCGGGCCAGTTCGCCAGCGGCAGCACCGAGGAAATCACCGGCCGGCCGTACCCCTGTTCGTTGTTGCCGATGATCCCGACCTGGAACCCGGAGACGTTGCCGATGTTGATGGCGCGGCCGAAGGCGACCGCCTGGTCGGTGGCGGTCGGGTACTCCGACTGCAGCTCCTCCATGAAATTCGCCGAAGCAGCGATGGCCGCCTTGACCAGCGGGCCCGACACGTTCGGGATGCGGTCGAGGGTCACGCGCGTGCCGGTCGGGTAGAAGCCCTGGGCGAAGTAGTCGCGGATGATGGCGGCGACCCCCGCCACCTCCCCGGTGGCGTACGACGTGCCGAAGTTGTGGTCGTCGAGAATGGCGTCGACAGGGCCCAGGTTGTCGTTGTCGCGGCTTCTCCAGACCGCGATCGAGACCGTGTTGGGACCGAAGAAGAAGCCGCTGATGTCGGCGGCGACGCCCACCACCATCGGAGCCGTGCGCAGCGACAGGGCGGTCGCCGGCCCCTTCGACGAGAAGTTCAGGACGTCCTCTTCGAGATTGGAGGTCCAGGCCGTCTGCACGTCCTGGAAGTGACCACCGACCGAAACGATATCCTTGGCGGTCGCGGGCGGCGACACCTGAAGAGGCGCGGGAACGTGGTCCGGAGGACACGGGACAGGGCAGTTGTCGGCCGCCGTCCCGTCGAACAGGTCGGGGTACTGGTTGCGCTGCGACCCGTTGAAGGAGGAGAAGAACTTCTGACCCTTGACCGTTCCCTGGTTCCCGACCGGAACGAACACCATGTAGTCGCGATTGTTGACCAGGAAGGTGTCGATGTCCTTCGCATCCTGCGAGTAGGTCCCGTCGGTCGGATTCTGAATCTGCAGGTCGAAGTTCGGGATGCCGAACGGCATCACGTGCAGATGCGCCTCGCTCCCGCCGCCGACGACGTTCAGGCAGGAGCCCGAGCCGCCGCTGCGGGGGCAGATGGCCAGCTGCAGTCGCGTGAGCAGGGAGCCAGGATTGACGTTGCCGCCGCGCTCGACCAGCTCGTTGTTGTTGCACAGACCCGGGTCGGCGGCGTCCTGCATGATGATGCGCGCGCCGCGCGCCACACCGTCCATCTCCAGGTTGTCCACGCGCGGGCGGCTGTTGTAGATGTGCTTCGACACGCGCGCGCCCACCGACGTGCCGTCCCCAGCGACCACCCCTGCGACGACGTTGCCGTGCGTGCCGCTGCCGGAGAGCATCCCGTCGCAGGAGGTGCCGTCGTCACCCGCATTCTGGATGGCATGCACCTTCCTGTGATTGGGGGACGGGAAGGCATGGCTGAGGTCGAACACCTGCGTCGCCGTCTGGGAGAACTGCACGGAGTCGCCCGAGATGCCGTTGTCGGTCACCACGACGATCTGTGGCGGAACCTGCACCGTGCCGTTGTTGACGCGCGAGCCGTCGTACAGCGCCTGCCCGGCGGCGTTCAACCCGCCGCCATCGACGCCGGCATCCTGGTACGGCTTCTGGAACGGCAGATTGTCCTTGACGTTCCCCACCATCGCGGTGGTCGGCGTTTCGACGTTCATCAGCAGGTATTCGGGGAGCTCGTAGATGGAGCGGACGCGCTTCTGCTTCGCCAGCTGCGCCACCTTCGAGAAGTGGACGTTCGTCTCGAAGGACAGCCCGTCGATGGAGAACGGGGTGGCCGAGCCCGGTCCGACGACCTGCTCGATCTCGCGACGCGCCTCCGCCTCCTCGGTGTCACGGAAGAAGCTCACGATGACCCTGAGGCTTTCGCTGGCGGCGCGGGACCTCTGAATCATCGGCGTCTTTCCCAGCGCGGGGTCGACCCGGAACATGGCGTCCCAGGGCAGGCTCGCCTCCACGTATCCGGCGCGCGCGAGATTCTCGACGGCACCCGCGGGCACCTCGACCAGGAGCGCCCGGCTCTCCAGGACGTCGTGCACCTTGACGCCCATCGTCTTCAGCTCCGCGGCGATGTCATCCATGCTGCGCGTCGCGAGCGCCGATTCGCTGATCTGGATGGCGTCGAATCCAGGCGCGATCTCCCCTCTCCGGCCGTGATCGTTGAGGCGCCGCCCGACCGGTCCCGCCAGGGCCGGGATGCGGGAGCGCATCGCGCCGATCTCGGCCGGGTCGACCAGACCGATCGGCGTGTCGATCATCTTCTTGCGCTGTCCGGGCGAGACCTCCCGGAAGGTCGCCACGCCCTCGAGAGGAGAGCGGTTGGCGGGGCGCTCGAACCCCGTCGGCTTCTGCATCTTCCTGGCGATCTCGGCCTCGAAGTCCTTGAGTCCGACAAGGCGCTGTCTGTCTCCCTGGTTCTGGTTGCGCTCGGCCCAGGTCGCGAAGCTGAAGAGCGCGAGCGTGGCGGTCACCGCCACGGTCGCCCCGACTGCGCTGGCCAGGGATCGTCGCTTCAGGCTAGAACGCATGGAGCCCTCCCTCGTGAAAAGGCCGGATCCAGAGCGATGAGAAATCGGATGGCCGAACCTGGTATTCGTGGCTGTTCAAGCAGCGTTAACCGTGACAGTTTCGGCACCGGAGTGCTCGTGAAGGGGGTTCACACGTCCGGGACCGCCCGTCTCGAAGTTCCATGTACGGTGAAACGATCCGCATGTCAACTTCAATCGGGTCAGAGCCCAGGACTCCTCGCCGTTCTCGCCCGCCGCCCCGGCGCGGGCGACTGACAGTGCGTGTCCTGATTAGAGCCCGAGCCGGGTGGCCGTGGTCCGGATGTGTGCCAGAACCGCGTCGACGTCTGCCGGAGTAGTCTTGTAGTTGAAGATTCCGAATCGAAAAAATACCGTCTGACCAATAACGATGTTAGGAAACCAGGCAAACCCCCGCCTTTCGACCTCCTGCTGGATGCGGGTCTGCACCTGGTTCAGCCTGGAACGAAGCGCGGCCGATTTCACGGTCCGCTCGGACAGCGAACGCGACCATGGGGGTCTGTAGCGAAAGCAGACGCTGGCACACTCGATTGGAGTCGGCAGCCGCTCGAAGCAGTCGTACCGTCCGATCTCCTCTCCAAGGTGATGCGCCACTTCCATGGTCCTATCGACCAGCAGTCCTAAGCCTCGTCTTCCCAGCGTCTTGAGCGTGAACCAGAGCTTCAGACCTCGAAACGGGCGGGTGCCCTCGAGCGAATAATGGTAGAAGTCGAGACGTTCAGGCTCCGCCTCGAGCTCCTTCTTCAGATAACCGGGCTCGATCCGGAAGCTGCCGCTCAGCGCCTGACGGCTCCTGACGAACAGGCCTCCGAGGCTGAACGGCTGGAACAGCCATTTGTGGGGGTCGACCGTCACGCTGTCGGCTAGGGCGATGCCGTCCAGACGATCGGCGTACCGGGTGGAGAACAGCAGGGCGCCACCGTAGGCGGCGTCCACGTGAAACGAGGCGTCGTGGGCGCGGGCCACGTCCGCCAGATCGCGCAGGGGGTCGATGTTTCCCGTGTTGGTCGTGCCGGCAGTCGCCACCACCGCCATCGGCACCAGCCCGCGCCGCCGGTCTCTTCGCAGGCTGTCTTCGAGGGCCTCGACGCGCATCTTCATCGCCTCGTCCGCCTCGATCCGCACCAGCGACTCTTCACCCAGACCCAGCAGATCGAGCGATCGGCCGATGGAAAAATGCGCCTGCTCCGAAGCGTACACGCGCAGGCGGCGCGCCCGACCCGTCGTGACGCCCTCGCGGCGCGTGCGGGGGCCGGCGGCCCGGTCGCGCGCCATCTTGAGAGCGATGGCGTTGGCCACACCACCGCCACTGGTGAAGACCCCGAAGGCGCTCGGGCCGAAGCCGATGAGGTCGTTGATCCAGCGGATCAACCGCATCTCGAGATGGGTCGCCGCCGGACCCGCCTTCCAGGCGTCGACCGACTGATTGAGGAACGCGACCGGGATCTCCGCGAGGGCCGCCACCGGCAGCGGCGCGGGATTGAACAGACCGAAGATCCTGGGATGGGACATCTGCATCGAGTGGCGGAACACCTTGGCGCGGCACTCGCGCAGAACGCGCTGCGGCGAGCCGCCGTTCTCGGGCAGCGGCTCGTCGAACAGCCGGTCGAGCTCTTTCAGGGTGGCCCCGCTGAAGGTGCGCCGCGCCCCGCGATCGAGGTGCTGCAGGGTGGCCCGCAGAACGTCGGCGCCGAACCGCTCGGCTTGTCTCCGCGTCGGCAGGAGGCCGTCCGTGCGGCGTCTCCCTCCCATCAATCCATGACCGGCTTGGAGCCGATGCTGAACCAGCGACGCCGCGCGGGGACCGCCACGCGTTTGTCCACCGCCATCTTGGCTTCGGCCCACCGGGCCAGACGGACGAACGGCAGCCCGAGCAGGAAGTAGATCGCCGCGGTCAGAAGACCCACCCCGATGTAGTCGTAATAGGTGGACGCGAGCTGCCCGTACACCTTGGTCAGCTCGACCATGGTGATCACCGACACGATCGACGAGTCCTTGAACAGCGCGATGAAATCGTTGGTCACCGGTGGGATGACGAGGCGCATCGCCTGCGGGACGATGACGTACCGCAGCGCCTGTCCCTGAGTCATGCCGAGCGACAGGGCCGCCTCCGTCTGGGCGCGTGGAATCGACTGGATGCCGGCGCGGTAGTTTTCGGCCTCGTAGGCGGCGTAGTTCAGGCCCAGTCCCACGACCGCCGCCAGGAGAGGCGACAACCGGATGCCGATGTTCGGCAGCCCGTAGAAGATGAGGTAGAGCTGGATCAGAAGAGGCGTGCCGCGCACCACCTCGATGTAGGCACGCGACCCCCAGGCGAGCGGTCGGGGCCCGTACAGGTAGCCCAGCGCCAGGAGGAGCCCGAGGGCCACCGCCAGGGCCATCCCCGTGATCGAGATGATCAGCGTCATGGTCGCCCCGCGACCGAGGAGCAGCGGGAGGTAGCCGGCGTACTGCCGCATGCGGTCGCCCCAGGTGCGCCTCTCGGTCACCGCGCGGGTGTACTCCTCGTATTTCCCGGGTGTGCGCAGCTGCTCGTCGAACAGACGGGCCGTCTCGTCGTTCCAGATGCCCCATTTCTCGTAGAGCGAGCGCAGGACGCCCGCGCGGATCAGCTTCAGGAGCGCCGCGTCGAGCTGCTGCTGCAGCACGCCGTCCTCCGGTCGCACCCCGATGCCGTATTCGAGGCGGGCGATCGGGCCGCCAGCGAACTTGAGCGCGGGGTTCGGCCGGCTGTAATAAAGAGCGATCGGCCAGTCCATCAGGACCGCATCGAGCCGTCCGTTGGCGAGATCCTCGTACGCGTTGATCTGTCCTTCGTAGGTGCGCAGGTCGATCCCGCCCTCCTTCTCCAGGATGCGCTGGGCCAGCGAAAACTTGAGCGTGCCGACCGTCCTCCCCTTCAGGTCCCCCAAGGCCTGCATGGAGGTGTCGTCGCGCCGGACGCTGAGCTGCTCGGACGTGGAGTAGTAAGGGATCGTGAAGCCGATTACCTGCCGGCGGTCAGGCGTGATCTCGAGACCGTTCAGGACGATGTCGTAGTTGCCCCGCAGGAGCCCCGGGATCAGACCGTCCCATTGGTTCTGGACGAACAGGGCCGGGCGGCCCAGCTCGCGCGCCAGAGCCTCGGCCAGGTCGACCTCGAAGCCGACGATCTGCCGCGGATCCTTCGGATCCGGGAAGACGTACGGCGCGCCCCCCTCGGAATCTCCGCCCCAGCGCAGCGGCTCGGCCGACCGGGCCGGTGCGCAGGTGGCCGCTCCGGCCAGGAGAACCGCGACGACGGTCTGGAGCCGCCGGGCGGCGCGCCGACCGCTCACAGGAAATCCTTGAGGAACTCGCGCGTGCGCGGGTCGCGTGGGGCGCTGAACAGGGCGGCCGGCGGCCCGGCCTCGATCACGCTCCCCTCGTGCATGAACAGGATGGTGTCGGCGACATCGCGCGCGAAGCGCATTTCGTGCGTCACCACCACCTGGGTCATCCCCTCGTCGTGGAGCTGCCGCATGATCTGCAGGACCTCGTTCACCAGCGTCGGGTCGAGCGACGACGTCGGCTCGTCGTACAGCATGACCTCCGGCGACATCGCCAGGGCCCGCGCGATCGCCGCGCGCTGCTGCTGCCCGCCGGAGAGCTGCGACGGGTAGTAATCCAGCCGGTCGCTCAACCCGACCTTGGACAGCAGGGCGCGCGCGCTGGCCTCGGCCTCGTCGCGCCTCATGCCTTTGACGACCACCGGTCCCTTGATGGCGTTCTCCAGGACGGTCATGTGCGGGAACAGGTTGAAGCTCTGGAACACCATGCCGACTTCCTGGCGCAGGCCTCGCAGCCTCGCTTTCAGGTCGGGCGGGAAGTGGCCCTCCCGGCGCTCGAGAGTGATCCCGCCGATCCGCACGCGACCCGCGTCGAGCAGCTCGAGGCCGTTCAGGCAGCGCAGGAGCGTCGACTTGCCGCAGCCGGACGGGCCGATGATCACCACGAGCGCCGACTCGGGAACGACCAGCGTCACGCCGCGGATCGCCTCGGCGGACCCGAACGACTTCCGCAGATCGTCCACCTGGATCAGATCGACCTGGCCGGTCCGCATGCGGTGGCTCCTCCCGTGCCGGGCCGCGGCCCGCTTTACCAATCGGGGACGGAAGGCTAGCATGGCGGCGGCGGAGGAGGAAGGGCCGAACGCGCACGCCGCAAGGAGGCCTCATGAAGCAGCCGACCCACAGGATGGAAACCATCGCCGTGCATTCGGGGGAGCGCCGACCGGGACCGGAGGGCTCGGTGATCTTTCCCATCTATCAGGGCACCGTCTACTCGATTGACCCGGGGACCGAGTACCACGACATCAAGTACATCCGGCTCAACAGCACGCCCTCGCAGCGTTACCTGCACGATCGCCTGGCCGCCCTCGAGGGCGCCGAGGCCGCCGTGGCGACGTCGTCGGGCATGGCGGCGATCACCGCGACGGTCCTCGCCTTTCTGAAGAAGGGCGATCACCTGCTGGCCGGAAGCTGTCTGTACGGGGGGACGCACGATTTCCTGACGCAGCATGCCGAGGATATCGGCCTGGCCTACACCTTCGTCGACGATCAGAACCCGTCGTCCTGGACGCAGGCGCTCCGTCCCAACACGCGGCTGTTCCTCGTCGAGACGATCACCAATCCGCTGATGCGCGTGCCTCGGCTGCGCGACGTCGTCGAGTTCGCGCGCCGGGAGCGGCTGATGACGATCGTCGACAACACCTTCGCGAGCCCGGTCAACTTCCGGCCCCTGTCGATCGGTTTCGACGTCTCGTTCCACAGCGCCACCAAGTATCTCAACGGACATTCGGATCTCGTGGCGGGGTGCGTCCTCTCGAGCCGGACCCACGTCGACCGCGTGCGCAAGACGCTCAACCTGTTCGGCGGCTCGCTCGATCCGCACGCCGGCTTTCTCCTGGCACGCGGCACCAAGACCCTGGCGCTGCGGGTCCGGGCCCAGAACGCGAACGCCCTGGCCCTGGCCCGCTTCCTGTCCACCCACTCCAGGGTGAGGGAGGTGAACTATCCGGGACTCGAGACCCACCCCGATCACGCGCACGCGCGCGCGCTCCTCTCCGGCTTCGGCGGCATGCTCAGCCTGCGTCTCAAAGGCGGCGCCGAGGCGGCTCAGAGGCTGTTGGCGGCGCTGCGGATCCCGTTCGTCGCGCCGAGCCTCGGAGGGGTGGAGACGCTGATCATCCAGCCGGCGAAGTCGTCGCACGCCGGCATGAAGCCCGAAGACCGCGAGCGGCTCGGCGTCACGGACGATCTCCTGCGCGTCAGCTGCGGCATCGAGAGCGCCGAGGATCTGATCGAGGACTTCCGGCAGGCGCTGGAGACCGACTGAGGGCGCGGGCCGGACCCTACCGCGAGCGCGCCCCGGCCGACTGGCGGACCGGCAGCCAGCGCTCGATGCGCCCCTCGGGCCGGACGATGGTGGCGTCACGCTGCGGCGAGGTCGAGATGATGCCGATTTCGCACCCGACCAGCGCCTCGAGACGGCGGACGTAGTCGCGGGCGCGCGCCGGCAGATCCTCCAGCCGGCGGGCGCCGGAGGTCGCGGTCTTCCAGCCGGGGAGGATCTCGTAGACGGGACGACAGGCGTCCAGGACCGCCGGATCGGCCGGCAGGAGATCGAGCCGCCGCCCCTGATAGTCGTAGGCCACGCAGATCGGGATCTCGTCGAAATCGTCCAGCACATCGAACAGGGTCAGGGCCACGCACTCGATCTGGTTGATCATGACCGAATAGCGCGCCACCGGCGCGTCGAACCAGCCGCAGCGGCGCGGCCGGCCGGTGGTGCTCCCGAACTCCCGGCCGCGCTCCCGGATGCGGCGGCCGGTCTCGTTGTCCTGCTCGGTGGGAAAAGGACCGCCACCGACCCGCGTCGAGTAGGCCTTCAGGACTCCGATGACGCCGTCCACCCGGATCGGACTGAGACCCAGACCGGTGCAGGCGCCCCCGGCCGTCGAGCTGGAAGACGTGACGTACGGGTAGGTGCCGTGGTCCAGATCGAGCATCGTGCCCTGCGCCCCTTCGCACAACAGCACGGCTCCCTGGTCGAGCCGCTCGTTCAGCAGCCGGGAGGTGTCCGCGATGAAGGGCGTCAGCAGCGCTCCGCACTCGAGATAGCGCGCCGTGATCGCCTCCGGCGACGGATCCCATTCCGCCGGCAGACGATCGCCACCGACGCCCCGTGTCTGCCGCGCCAGGGCACCGATCTTGCCCTGAAGCCCCACGGCGTCCAGGAGGTCGACGACTCGCAGCCCGTAGCGACCCGCCTTGCTCTCGTAAGCCGGGCCGACCCCCAGGCGCGTCGTGCCGATCTTCCCGTCACCCACCCCCTCCTCGCGCGCGATGTCGCGGCCACGGTGGTACGGCAGGATGACGTGGGCGCGATCGCTGATGCGCAGATTTTCCTCGACACGCACGCCCGCCTCGCGCAGGTCGGCGATCTCCTTGATGAGGGACCCGGGATCGATGACGACGCCGTTGCCGATGATGCACAGCACGCTCTCCCTCAGGATCCCGGAGGGGATGTGATGCAGGGCGAAGCGGCGATCGCCGACGCAGATCGTGTGGCCGGCGTTGGGTCCTCCGCCGTAGCGCGCCACGATGTCGACGCGCTCGGTCAGAAGATCGACGATCTTGCCTTTCCCCTCATCACCCCACTGCGAGCCGACGACCACGAACCCGGACATGGAATCTCCGCCAGAGATGTCACGCGCGCGCGCAAAGGTGGGTACGAAACAGTTCCTTTGCCGCGATATGCTAGCAGAAAACAGGGGGAGCGGGGGATCAGGCCGCCAGGAGCTGCTGCACGCGGAACAGGAGGGAGTCCTTGATCTGCTCTTTGTCGAGGAAGCCGGAGACACCCGCGGCATGCAGGAAGTCGAGCACGTCCTTCTTGAACACGCCGCTCATGATCAGGATCGGCGTCTCCTTCATCAGGCCGATCCGTTTGATTTCGCGCAGCACGTCGAACCCGGTCATCTTCGGCATCAGCAGATCGAGAAGGATGAGATCGGGATGCTCGTTCTGGATCAGGTCGAGCGCCTGCCGGCCGTCCTCGGCCTCGAGCACTTCGTACCCGGCGGACGACAGGAGACGTGCCGCGACCTTGCGCACCGTCACGGTATCGTCCGCCACCAGGATTCTCTTCCGGTGCTCCGTCCGCACGAAGGTGTCGGCGCTGGACGACGACTTGACCTCGTCCTGCATGAGATCAATGCGCACGATGTCCTGACAGTTGCTGCACAGGTACTTGATGACGCGGGACTGGCCGTCCACCTCTCGCAGGCGGATGACATTCTTGCAATGCGGACAGCGCACCACCACGGAGACCTTCCCGCGGCCGTCCACGGCCGGGAGCCGAAGCCGCCCGCCCGATCCGCCCGCAGGTGAAAGGTAGGTTCACGCCGCGGCGTTTGCACGTCGCGTGGTCAAATTGTGAGGCGGGGGCCCGTATGCTACACTCGCGCGTGTCCGTCGTAACGCCTTCCCGCAGCACCGCTTGAGGCCGCGAGCCGAGATGCCCACCACCATCGCCCTGGACGGCGAGCACCTGCGCTTGGAGGATGTCGCGGCGGTCGCGAGGGGTGGAGTGACGGTCACGCTCTCCGACGCGGCCCGCGGAAGGCTCGAGCTCAGCCGGTCCGTCGTCGAGAAGATCCTCGTCTCCGATCAGCAGGTCTACGGCGTCAATACCGGCTTCGGCCTCCTCAAGGACATCCGCATTCCCCGCGACCAGCTCGAGACGCTGCAGCTCAATCTCATCCGCAGCCATTGCGCGGGGGTCGGGCCGGCGCTGCCTGCGGAGGCGACGCGAGCCCTGATGCTGCTGCGCGCCCACGTGCTGGCGCGCGGCCACTCCGGCGTCCGCCCGGTCGTCGTCGAGACCGTGCTGCGGCATCTCAACGTCGACCTTCTGCCGATCGTCCCGGAGCAGGGCTCGATCGGCGCCAGCGGCGACCTCGCCCCGCTGGCCCACCTGGCCTTGAGCCTCCTGGGCGAGGGGGAGGCGATCCTCCGCGGCGAGCGGATGCCCGCGTCGGCCGCCCTCTCGAAGACCGGCATCCCGCCGCTGCGTCTCGGAGCCAAGGAGGGTCTGGCGCTCATCAACGGCACGCAGTTCATCTCGGCGATCGGCGCGCTGGCGCTCCTGGAGGCGGAGGAGCTGGCGGCCGCCGCCGATATCGCCGGCGCCTGCACCCTCGAGGCCCTGAAGGGCAGCCATCGAGCCTTCGACGCGCGGTTGCACGCGCTGCGCCCGCACCGGGGCCAGATCGACTCCGCCGCGAACCTGAGGTCGCTTCTCGAGGACAGCGAGATTGCGCGGTCGCACGCCGAGTGCGGCCGCGTCCAGGACGCTTACTCGCTGCGCTGCATGCCGCAGGTGCACGGCAGCGCCCGCGACGGCATGCGCTTCGTGCGCGCCCTCCTCGAGGTCGAGATCGACGCCGTCACCGACAACCCGATCGTCTTCCCCTCCGAGGGCGAGATCCTGTCGGGAGGCAACTTCCACGGCGAGTCGCCCGCGCTGGCCCTCGACTGCCTGGCCATCGCCGTGGCCGGGCTGGCCTCGATCTCCGAGAGACGCATCGATCGTCTGATGAACCCGGTGCTCAGCGGCCTGCCGCCGTTTCTGGCGCGCGACGCGGGGGTGCAGTCCGGACTCATGATGGCGCAGGTCACCGCCGCCGCCCTGGTCTCGGAAAACAAGGTGCTGTGTCATCCCGCGAGCGTCGACTCCATCCCGACCGAGGCGAACCAGGAGGATCACGTGTCGATGGGCCCCATCGCGGCCCGCAAGGCGCGCTCCGTCGTGGAGCACGTGCGTCAGGTTCTGGCGATCGAGGTGCTGGCGGCCAGCCAGGCGCTCGACCTCCTGCTCCCCCTGAGACCCGGTCGCGGCCCCCGCGCGGTGCACGAGCGGGTGCGCCGGGTGGTGCCGTTCATGGAGCGCGACCGGGTTCTGGCCGACGACATGCGTTCCGTCGAGACGCTCGTCCGCGACGGCTCGCTGCGGGCCGCGGCGGAGAGCGCCAGCGGGCGGCTTCGATGAGCCCGGAGCCCGGCGCGTCCCGCGTCGTCCGGGCCGCGCGCGGCACCACCCTCTCGTGCAAGGGCTGGACGCAGGAGGCGGCGCTGCGCATGCTGATGAACAATCTCGATCCGGAGGTCGCCGAGAAGCCGGACGAGCTCATCGTGTACGGAGGGACCGGCAAGGCCGCGCGCAACTGGGCGTGCTTCGACGCCCTCGTGCGCACGCTGCGGTCCCTGGAGAGCGACGAGACCCTCCTGGTGCAATCGGGAAAGCCGGTCGGCGTCTTCAGGACGCACCCCGCGGCGCCGCGCGTCCTGATCGCCAACGCTCTGCTCGTGCCCACCTGGGCGACCTGGGAGATTCATCGTGAGCTGGACCGCAAGGGGCTGACCATGTTCGGCCAGATGACCGCCGGCTCGTGGATCTACATCGGAAGCCAGGGGATCCTGCAGGGAACCTACGAGACCTTCGCCGCGGCGGGCCGGCGGCACTTCGGCGGCAGCCTCGCCGGCCGCCTCCTGGTCACCTCCGGTCTGGGCGGGATGGGCGGCGCGCAGCCGCTCGCCGGCGTCATGAACGGCGCGGTCGTCATCGCGGTCGAGGTCGACCCGATGCGCATCCGCCGGCGGCTCGAGACGCGCTACGTCGACCGGCAGGCCCGGAGCCTGGATGAAGCCCTGGCGCTGGCGCGCCCCGCCCTCGAGCGCAAGGAGCCGCTGTCGATCGCCCTCCTCGGCAACGCCGCCGAGATCCTGCCGGCCCTTGCCGCAGGGGCGGCGGTGCCCGACCTGGTCACGGACCAGACGAGCGCTCACGACCTCCTGAACGGGTACGTTCCGCACGACCTCCCCTATCCCGAGGCGCTCCGCCTGCGCGCCGGCGATCCCAAGAGGTATCTCAAGCTGTCCCGCCGCTCGGTGGTGTCGCACGTGCGGGCCATGCTCGAGCTGAGACGACGCGGCGCGGTCGTGTTCGATTACGGCAACAACATCCGCCACGAGGCGCGCCAGGCGGGCGTGAGCGACGCCTTCGAGATACCCGGCTTCGTTCCCGAGTTCATCCGGCCGCTGTTCTGCACCGGCAAGGGGCCGTTCCGCTGGGCGGCGCTCTCCGGCGACCCTCAGGACATCCACCGCACCGACGAGGCGGTCCTCGAGATGTTCCCCGAGGACGAGGCGCTCTGCCGCTGGATCCGGACGGCCCGCGACCGGGTCGCGTTCCAGGGGCTGCCGGCGAGGATCTGCTGGCTGGGGTACGGGGAGCGGGCGCGCTTCGGCGAGGCGATCAACGATCTCGTCGCGCGCGGCGAACTCAAGGCGCCGATCGTCATCGGCCGCGATCATCTCGACGCGGGCTCGGTCGCCTCGCCCAACCGCGAGACGGAAGGCATGCGCGACGGCTCCGACGCGATCGCCGACTGGCCGATCCTGAACGCCCTCCTGAACACCTCCGCCGGGGCGTCCTGGGTGTCGGTCCATCACGGCGGCGGCGTCGGCATCGGCCAGTCCCTGCATGCCGGAATGGTCGTGGTCGCCGACGGCACGCCCGACGCGTCCTCTCGGCTGCGCCGTGTCCTGACGACCGATCCCGGCACCGGCGTCATGCGCCACGCGGACGCCGGCTACCCCGAGGCGATCGCCTTCGCCCGGAAGGCCGGGATCACGATCCCGATGATCTGAAGCCGGTCGCCCCGGCGCGACACAAGGCCTCGATGTCGACATCCCAGGAACGGCGCGTCACGCTGCGGAAGGGTCGCGACCAGCGCGTGAAGGCCGGGCATCTCTGGGTGTACGCGGGAGAGATCGAGAAGACCGACGACGGCATCGTCCCCGGCGAGCCGGTGGACGTCGTCGACCACCGCGGCCGCTTCCTGGCGCGTGGCTACTGCAATCCCTCCTCGACCATCGCGGTGCGGATCCTGACCCGACGGAAGGACGAGGCGATCGACGCCGCCCTCATCCGACGGCGCCTCGCGCAGGCGATCGCCGCGCGCCGGCTGGTCTACCCGCCGGGAGAGTCGTGCCGTCTGGTGTTCAGCGAGGGCGACTGGCTTCCCGGCCTGACGGTCGATCGCTACGGTGCCTTTCTGGCGGTTCAGATCGCCACACTGGGCATGGACCGGCTTCGCGACGACATCACCGCGGGGCTTCAGGATGCATTGCACCCGCGCGGCATCTACGAGCGCAGCGATCTGCCGGTCCGCCTGCGCGAGGGTCTGGTGGCGCGCACCGGTCTTCTGGCGGGAGAGGTCCCGGAGGAGATCGAGATCGTCCTCGACGACCTCCGTTTCGCGGTGTCTCTCAGGACCGGCCAGAAGACCGGTCTTTATCTGGACCACCGCTTCAACCGTCGCGCCCTGCAGGCGCATGCGCGCGGCCGACGCGTGCTCGACGTCTTCTGCAACAGCGGCTCGTTCGGTCTCTACGCCTTGAAGGCGGGAGCCGAACGCTGCACCGGGATCGAGATGTCCCCCGACTGCCTGCGCCTGGCGCGGCGCAACGCGGCGCTGAACGGCCTCGAGGCGCGCTGCGACTGGATCGAAGGGAACGCCTTCGACCACCTGAAAGAGCTGGACCGCGGACCGGAGCGCTTCGGTCTCATCGTCCTCGATCCTCCGGCCTTCACCAAGAGCGCCCAGGCGATCGAGGCCGCCCTGCGCGGCTACAAGGAGATCAATCTGCGCGCCTTCCGCCTGGCGTCGCCGGGAGGCATCGTGGCGACCTCCTCGTGCTCGTATCATCTCGGTCCCGAGGAGTTCTTGCAGGTCCTCCGCGAGGCGGCGGCCGACGCCGGTCGGGACGTCAGCCTCCTCGAGTTCCGCGGACAGGCGCCCGACCATCCGGTCAATCTCACCGTGCCGGAGACCCGATACCTGAAGTGCGCCGTTTTGCTCGTCCGCCACTGAGGAGGAAAATCGAGGAACTCGAAGGCATGCAATCGGTTGACACTCCGGATGGGCGCCGATAGACTAGCCCTCGCCTCGGGGCGCCACCGGGCGTCCCGATGGATCGCGCTTCCCTCCCGGCCGGTTCCGGGGTCCATGACGCTCGAGAACGCAGCGATTGGGGCCCTCGTCCTCCTCGTCGCGGCCGTCGTCGTGCTCGGCCTGGCGCTTCTGCGCCGCGGGTCCCGACCCGGTGAGGCCTCCGATGCCGCGATCGCCCTCCTGCAGAACCAGATCGGGCGCCTGGCGGAGCAGATTGCCCAACTGGGCGCCCAGCTTCCCAGAGACGTCGGGGTGTCCCTCGGGCAGTTGTCCGGGCAGGTGGCGGCCCGCCTGTCCGAGAACGCCCAGGCGCTGCAGAAGGCGAGCGCCGACACCGGCAGGCTCATCGCCGACGTCAACCATCGCCTGGGCGAGCTCCGCCAGAGCAGCCAGGAGATCCTGTCGCTGGGCCAGGACATCCGTGGTCTGCAGCAGATCTTCCAGGCCCCGAAGATCCGCGGCGGGCTCGGTGAGATCGCGCTCGGCGCCCTTCTGCAGCAGGTGTTCCCCGCCGAGCATTTCGAGCTGCAGCACTCCTTCCGGGACGGCCTGACCGTCGACGCCGTCCTGCGGCTGCCCGGAGGGCTGGTGCCGATCGATTCGAAGTTTCCCCTCTCCGGCTTCCGGCAGATCCTCGAGGCCGAGGGGCCGGAGGAGCGCGAGCGGGCGCGACGCGTCTTCGTCCGGGACGTCCGACGACACATCGACGACATCGCCGACAAGTATCTGCGGCCCTCCGAGGGAACGCTGGACTTCGCCCTGATGTACATCCCGGCGGAGAACGTGTTCTACGAGCTGATCGCCCGCGACGACGCGGCGGGCGAGGACGACGTCAACGCCCACGCGGTGAAGCGCCACGTCATCCCGGTCTCGCCGAACAGCATCTACGCCTACCTGCAGGCCGTCGCCTACGGTCTCATGGGGCTGAGGATCGAGCAGCGGGCGCGCGACATCGTGAAGGGGCTCCAGCAGCTCCAGGGTGACTTCGGGTTCTTTCACGAAACCTTCCAGCTCGGGCAGCGCCACCTGAAGAACGCCCAGAATGCCTTCGCCGATGCCGGCGAGCGGGCCGCGAGCCTGTCCGACACGATTCAGAGATTCGCCGGCGCGGCGCGGGATTCCCGGCTCGAAGAGGCCACCGAAGCTCCGACGATCCGCGCCGGCGACCGCTTTCTTCCCGGGAGGCTGGAGCCATGACGCGCGCCGTTCCTGCGCGCCGTGCGGTGGCGGCTCTCCTGGTCGCGGCCGGTCTCGCTTTTGTGGCGGCGCCACAGGTCCGCGCCGCCAAGATGTTCTCTCTCAGTCTCGACGATGTGGCGAACGGGCGCGCCGAGGTGGTGGACCTGACGCACGGCCTGCGTGAGGGGACGCCGATCTTCCCGGGTGGGATCCCGTTTACGCTGGAGCCCGTCACGCAGATCTCCGACGGGTCCTACATGAACTCCTTCGTGTCCGGCGAGCACACGGGCACCCACGTCGATGCCCCGGCGCACTTCGGGAAGGGGCTGCCGACGGTTGACGAGATCCCGCCCACCAGCCTGGTGAGCCAGGGGATTATGATCGACGTGCAGGCGAAATCGTCCGCCAACTCGGACTACGTGCTGACCCTCATCGACCTGCAGGAGTGGGAGAAAGCCAGCGGGCGGATCCCGCCGCATGCCCTGGTCATTCTCAACACCGGCTGGCATCAGCGCTGGGACAGCCCGGACCGGTTCCTGAATCGCGACGAGACCGGCGCGCTGCACTTCCCCGGGTTCGCGGCCGACGCGGTGCGCTACCTGCTCAAGGAGCGCAACGTGAACGGCATCGGGACCGACGCGGCCAGCGTCGACCCCGGCAAGTCGAGCGCCTTCGAGGCCCACAAGGCCGTTCTTCAGGGGGGACGCTACCAGGTCGAGAACCTCGACAACCTGAATCTCCTGCCGGCGCGGGGCTTCAGCGTCATCGTGGCGCCGATGAAGATCAACCGCGGCTCCGGGGCCCCCGCCCGCGTGCTCGCCATCGTTCCGCGCTGAGCACGATGGCCGGCCGCGTCATCCCGGAGCGCGTGCGCGGCGCCCTGCGCCGGGGCTGACGGTGCTTCCGCGTCACGCGCGTCGGCGACCCGTGGCGCGGCCGGCCGGGCCGACCCGGAATATCCGGCTCGTCGTCGAGTACGAGGGCACGCGCTACGCCGGCTGGCAGGTGCAGCCCCGCCAGCGCACCGTGGCGGGCGAGATCCTCAAGGCCGTCCGCACCCAGTTTGACGAGACGCCGAAACTCTTCGCCGCCGGTCGCACCGACCTGGGCGTGCACGCCGAAGCCCAGGTCGCCAATTTCCTCACGCGCGTCGCCCTGCCCGCGCCCGGGATCGCCGAGACCCTGAACGACGTCCTGCCGGCCGACATCAACATCCTGGAAGCCCGCGACGTTCCGCTGTCCTTTCATTCCCGGCACGACGCTCTCGCGCGACGCTACCGATATCAGATCGCCACGCGACGCTCCGCGTTCTTCAAGAGGTTGATCTGGTGGGTCCGCCAGCCTCTCGACTTCGAGGCGATGGTCCGGGCGACCAAGCCGCTCACCGGCCGGCACGACTTCTCGTCGTTCGCCGACCGGCGCGACGACATCACCGAGCCGCGCGTCCACGTCGTGACCGCGTCGCTCCGACGCGGCGAATTCCTCACCTCGTTCACCATCGAGGCGGATCACTTTCTGCCGCGCATGGTGCGGCGCATCGTCGGAGTCCTGGTGCAGATCGGTCTCGGCCATCTGCCACCGGAGGCGATCTCCCGGTTCCTGGAGGCGACGACCGACGACCCCGCGCAATGGACCGCCCCGCCCTCGGGTCTCTTCCTCGAGCGCGTCATCTACCCCGCCGGGCCGGAGCCCCGTTCGCACGGCTAGCCCGGATTTCTCACCATAGACGTTGAAAGGGCTGTTCCCTTTCAGGCATA